>DASUFG010000130.1:0-6044 GCA_036274715.1 Agriterribacter sp. | reverse complement strand
GCAACTATCGCACTGGCTTTAGGCGCTATTTTTTTCTCATATCGCTTCAGGAAAAAACTTTCAACAAAATAATACAGTTTATGAAAAAGGGAGGTGGCAGTACGTGATAGCTGCCGGTAATATTCAAATTCCACGTTGTGTAGCCTCAAAATAACTCTTCTCCCGCTCAATAAATTTTTATGCAGCAAGTAGGTACAATGTATCCCTTCCAGTAAAACAGGATACCTGTCTTTGGAGAGGTTTTTCAGCAACTGGTCGTCGGCACGGGAACTCACAATATATGGCACCCCTGCTGCAAGTTTGTTTAAACCGTATGAACGTTTGTAATAGTGAACGGTTTGGCAATACAGCAATAACTCCTGCTGCTCACCCCGTCCATATTCATAGCAATGCAGGTAAATTTTTGCACCATTTTCATGCAGGTATTTCAGCTTATAAAAAAGATCTACCACCCCTCCGTAATCAGGCGGATAGGGTACATCATGACAAATGATATGCAAATGCTTCTCCACAATTATTGCAATAGTTTTTTATAAAAGGCGATCAGCTTATTTCCTTCATGTTGCCAGTTGTATGTTGATCTTGCCACGAGACAGTTGTGTTGCAGTTTTTCATACAATAGTTTGTCCTGTAACAAAGCATTAATCGCCTCCGCGACCGCCGAAACGCTAAGTTCATCAATGAGAACAGCTACTTCGTAATCGTTGTTAATATTTTCATATTCCGGATACCGCATAGTTACCTGTGGGATACCTGATTGTATATAATCGAAGAACTTGTTGGCGAGCGAATAATATTGATTAAGCCCTGTAGGCTCTACCAGGTTAATGCCTATATACGCCTGTTGTGTTAGAATTTTTAGCACTTCTGGAGACTGTGGTGGTTTAACAAATACCTTGTGTTCCATGTGGTGCTCTTCAATAAGCCGATACAGCTCTTTTTCAAAATTTCCGAAACCATAAATATATAACGGTGCGTCAACAAATGCCATGGCGGGAATTAAATATTCAAATCCACGTGCTTCGTTAATTGCCCCCTGGTAGATAATCGTCTTTTCCCTGTTCAAACGCAGGACTTCCCCATCATTTCGGGGTACATTTCTGATTACTTCGTAGTACACACCATATCTTTTGTAGAATTCCGCGGCAATGCTTTCTGAAACAGTATATCCATGCCTGAATACAGGAACAAATTTTTTTTCAACAGATAACCAAATATTCCTGATGGCAGGACGGGTAACGACTTCTTTCATTTCCGAAAACAGTTCATGAGCATCATATACCCGCGGGATCCTCTTCAACGATGAAATAACATAACAGGGAACGATGGTATCCAGGTCAATCGCACAAATAGCATCGGCTTTCCTAAAAAGAAGGAAAACCAGCAGTCGTATGTTAAATTCAATATACCGCATTTTACCTCTGTTAAACCGGCATATTAAACGATGTTGGGTATAGTTTTCCTGGTGTAAGGGCGTTGAATCACTCAAACGCCTTCCTACTAATACTATCTCATACCCAGTTCCAGCAAGAGTAGAACAAATGCGTTTCATGCGCTGGTCGTATACCAGTTCATTGAATACCGTGAAGTAAATTTTTTTCAAGAGAATCTATTAAATCGCTGCAATAATAATTGATCTCGCCATAACAACAATTGCTTCCGGGGTTCAATAACCAATGGGGACCAACGATGATAAAAGATATTTTTGCGTGATAATCAATCAAATAGCTAATATATAATAATATTTTGTTACGCTTTATATCGATCGTACAGTTATTGGCATTATTGGGTATTTTATCGTTTTTGGCGTTGGAAATCTCCTAACTGCGATGTCTCCTTTTGGAATTGGTTTTGTCGGTATCCTCTTTGTTATATTATAGGCTTTGAATGTAAGGCATTTACGCTGAAAAATAATTCAATAAATAATTCCATCTTTGGCAATATTTTGCTACCTTTGCGGACTTCTAAAGTAGAAGGTATTATTGGGATGTTATAAAAAAAAATTTAGATGTCAACATTAGTCGCCGAAAAAAAAACAAAGATTTTCGCAGAATTTGGTGGAAAAGACACCAATACAGGTTCAATTGAAGCACAAATAGCTTTATTAACAGAGCGTATTGCTCATATTTCTAAGCATCTGCAGCAGAACAAAAAAGATTTTTCCAGCAACAGGGGTTTATTACAGTTGGTAGGAGAAAGAAAGAGTTTGCTTACTTATCTTAGCAAGCATAACCTGCAGGGCTATCGTGCTCTGATTGAAAAGCTTGGGCTCAGAAAATAACATAATCGTCAATTATAACTATTCCCAACACCCAATGTTGGGAATAGTGGTTTTATGACAACTGCATTTTATTATTAACTTTCGCGGCTTGTAGTGCAAAATATTTCACCTCTCACTTATTTCACAGCTGCAGGTCTTAAATTCAAATCATTTTTATGCTCTCTCAACCAATTAATGTATCATTTGACCTTGGTGGCGGACGTATAGTAACCATCGAAACGGGAAAGCTTGCGCGGCAGGCGGATGGTTCAGTGGTAGTGCGCCAGGGAAATTGTATGATATTGGCTACCGTGGTGGCTAGTAAAGAACCAAAACCCGGACAAAGTTTTTTTCCCTTAAGTGTGGATTACATGGAAAAATTTGCGTCGGCCGGACGTATACCAGGCTCCTTTTTTAAGCGGGAAGCCAGGCTGAACGACTATGAAGTATTAACCAGCCGATTGATTGATCGTGCTTTACGTCCTTTATTTCCGGACGATTATTTCTGTGAAGTTCAGGTAATTATTACACTTATTTCAAGTGATACAGAAGTAATGCCAGACGCTTTGGCCTGCCTTGCAGCCTCAGCTGCCTTGGCTGTTTCTGACATTCCCATCAAAGAAGTGATCTCAGAAGTTCGCGTAGCCAGGATAAATAACGAATTTATTGTTAATCCAACCCGTACTCAATTGGCAAGCGCCGATATGGATTTTATGATTGCGGCAACCGACAAGAACCTCATGATGGTAGAAGGTGAGTCGAAAGAGTGCTCAGAAGAAGACCTGGTGAAAGCTCTTGAAATCGGGCATGAGGCGATTAAGCTCCAGATTAAAGCGCAACAGGAACTGCGGAATAAAAAAGGAAACATTCCAAAAAGAGATTATCCTAAACCCGTTCAAAAAGAAGAAATTCAGGAAAAGGTAAAATCTTTCGCCAAGGACAAAATATATGAAATTTCCAGGGCAGGATCAGCCAAACATGAAAGAAGCGAGGCGTACGAAAAACTTAAGGAAGAATTGATTGCAAGTTTCGGTGAAGAACCTGATGAGGAAGACGTGAAACTTGCCGGAAAATATTTTGAGGATCTTCAGTGGGAAGTAGTACGGAATATGATTTTAGACGATCGTTTCCGCCTTGATGGCAGAAAATTGGATGAAGTTCGCCCGCTGGCTATGGAAACCGACCTATTGCCTACACCTCACGGATCTGCCTTGTTCACAAGAGGTGAAACACAATCACTTACAACAGTTACCTTAGGAACGCCTTTAGATGAGCTACTCATTGAAAGTGCCGCCAAATCCGATTACTCTAAATTCATATTGCATTATAATTTCCCGCCGTTCTCAACAGGAGAGATCAAGTTTTTGCGCGCTCCTGGCAGAAGAGAAATCGGGCACGGAAACCTGGCGTTGCGTTCCTTAAAACAAATGATGCCTGGCACTGATTATCCTTATACGGTAAGAGTGGTAAGTGACATACTTGAGTCGAACGGTTCGTCTTCTATGGCAACAGTTTGCGCAGGATCACTAGCTTTAATGGATGCCGGCGTTCCTTTCCCCAAACATATCAGCGGGGTGGCAATGGGGTTGATTACCCGTGAGTCGGATAAGAAGTACGCTATCTTAACCGATATTCTGGGAGATGAAGATCACCTTGGTGATATGGACTTTAAGGTTACCGGTACCAAAGAAGGTATTTGCGGGGTGCAGATGGATATCAAGATAGATGGCCTGAGTATGGATACTATGCGGGAAGCACTCGAACAGGCACGTAAAGGTCGCTTGCATATCCTCGACGCGATGTACGCATGCGTAACTAATCCTCGTAGTGAAGTGAAACCGCACGCTCCAAGAATGGAAAAATTAATTATCGATAAAGAATTTATCGGTGCGGTTATCGGACCCCAGGGCAAAGTGATCCAGGAAATCCAACGAACTACGGGTGCCACGATCAACATTGAAGAAGTTGGTACTGTAGGAGAAGTAAGTATATTCTCCCCCGCCAAGGAGGGACTTGATAAGGCCGTTGCCTGGATTAAAGGAATTGTTGCAATGCCGGAAGTGGGTGACGTATATGAGGCTACCGTAAAAGGTATAAAGGAATTTGGAGCTTTTGTTGAATTCATGCCGGGCAAACAGGGACTTTTGCACATTAGTGAAATTAGCTGGAAGCGCCTGGAAAGCATGGAGGGCGTACTTAAAGAAGGAGACGTAGTGAAAGTGAAATTAGTAGGCGTTGACCAGAAAACAGGCAAATTTAAGCTGAGTAGGAAGGCGCTAATGCCAAAACCCGACTTTGCTCCTAAACCAAAGCCGGTTGACCAGGGATCAGCGGGCGACACGAATGCTTAATATTTAAATAAATAATAATTGATTATAGCCGCCTGTACGATTCAGGCGGCTTTTTAATTTCACAAAATGGATAAACGTTATATTGAAATAACTCTACATACCAGGGCATCGTTAGATACTGAATTACTAATAGAACAGTTAAATGACGCCCTCGAATTTGAAGGCGTTGAGGAAGGAGAGGACAATATCAAAGTATTCTTCTCAGAAGCTACTTATGATGACATCCTGGTTAAGAATATAATTGAGGTGAGAGATATAAAGTACTCTATATCAATTATTGAAAACAAAAATTGGAATGAAATATGGGAGACGAATTTCAAGCCGGTCAAAATTGGAAATAAAGTAGCAATTCGTGCTGATTTTCATCAAAATATAAACGATGTCGAATATGAAATTGTAATTACTCCTAAAATGAGTTTTGGAACAGGTCATCATGCCACCACCAGCCTGATGGTAGAAAGTATGTATGAGCACAAATATTGTGTGGAAAAAAAGGTGCTGGATTTTGGAACGGGTACGGGCGTCTTAGCAATCCTTGCTGAAAAAATGAATGCTCGTGAAGTTTTGGCGATTGACCACGACGAATGGAGCATCTTAAATGCAGTGGAAAATATAGAAAAAAATAACTGCAAGAAAATAACTGTACTTCAGCAGGATTATATACCGGATGGAGAGAGATGGGATGTTATTCTTGCCAATATTAATCTTCATATTATCATCGACCATATGCAACGCTTCTATCAAAATTTGAAGGTCGGTGGCATTCTGGTTATCAGTGGCATAATGTACGAAGACCAAGGTCAGGTGGAGGCGGCAGCCAGGAGTCAGCCTTTTTTGGCCGTCAGCGCCACGTATAAAAATAATTGGCTTTGTATGGCGTTTAGAAAATAGCTAACTTTAGTAGTTAGCGGGTCGTAAGAAAAAAATATATTTGCACCCTATTTCAACCTGGTATCAGATGAACGAACTTACATTGGTCATATTAGCTTACCTGATTGGCTCCGTTCCATCGGCGGTATTGGTTAGCAAATACTTTTTCAATATCGATATCAGAGACTACGGAAGCGGTAATTCCGGGGCCACCAATACTTACCGGGTACTGGGGTACAAGTGGGGAACTGTAGTAATGATTGCTGATTTGATCAAAGGTTTTGTGGCTGTTAAACTTGCCTTTCTTTTACCTTACTATGTTGTTGATGATTTTGCCAGAACAAATTTCCAGATAGGATTAGGATTGTGTGGTGTATTGGGACATATTTACCCCATATGGGCGCAATTCAGGGGTGGCAAGGGGGTGGCTACGCTACTGGGGCTGGTTCTTGGTATTTCTCCCTGGACTGCATTATGTTGCGTGGGTGTTTTTTTAATGGTATTATTTCTTACCCGTTTTGTGTCACTGAGTTCTATCCTGGCAAGCCTTGCATTTCCCGTAT
>DASUFG010000129.1:0-12495 GCA_036274715.1 Agriterribacter sp. | reverse complement strand
TGTGTTTGATAAACGCACCAACATTGATGGCAGAGGAAAGGTAAGTTTTGAATAAAGCCTATTCTTCTGCAAAACATAATTTCTTCTAAAAAAATTTATGCTGGTTACGGCTCAATAAGATCCATTGCTACCTACATCCGTTGCAATTTATGCTTCCCCGGCTTTTCCTTTTTATGAGTCTTTTTTAAAGTCTCCCCATACTTGTCCATACTCAGTGCGGCCCCACCAATCAATTCGGCTTCATAACCAAGAGTTGAAATGGCAATTTCGGTATTGACAGACAGCCTTGGTATGCAGTGTTCATTCAGCGCCTGCTGTATTGGGGCCAGCCATATTTTGCCCGCCAATGCCCCCCTGCCACTGAGCACCACGATACCCGGGTTAAGGAGATGAATCAGAATGGCTATACCCCTGCCGATATTATATCCTGCTTCCGACAATAACTCAATAGCGAAACGGTCGCCCTTACCAGCCGAATGAATAACAATTTCAGCGTCTTTTTCAAGGTCTTCTTCTTTACCCGACAAGAGTGCTTTTATTGCACTAACCCTTCCGGCCCGAAGACCTTCCTTCGCTTTTTCAACAATTACAAAAAGAGAAGTTTCTGTTTCCAAACATCCACTTTTCCCACAACTGCATAATTTGCCATTATCAAAAAGCGGAATATGGCTGAACTCGCCTGCAAAACCATTATCGCCCCTGAAAAGGGCTCCTTCCAATATCATTCCCAAACCTACCCCCCATCCTATATTAATCACCATGGCATTCTTCCTGTTTCGCGCTATGCCAAACCGAAGCTCCGCCAACGCCACAATGCTGGAATCGTTTTCGATATAAGCCGGAAGCCCTGTTTTTTTTGTGATATAATCAGAGAGGCTCTCTTCGCTTGTTTGCAAAAAACTGTAATTAGCACCCTCCTGTGCATTCACAAAACCAGGCATACCGATACCAATACCGGCAATTTTAGCCTTATCGATACCGGATTGCCCCACAACCTGTTCAATCTTTTCGGTAAGTAATGACAAAGCGTCGGGATTGTCTGCAAGATGCAACTCAAACTTTTCAACCGGCCGAACATGTTTGTTCTGCATGTCCATAACAGCGATCCGGGTAAAAAACTGGTCCATCGCTACAGATACGGTATAAAGAATATCCGCCTTCAGGGAATACATCAACGGCCGCCGCCCGCCACTGGATGGGGCATAGCCGGTTTCAACTACAATACCTTCTACAATAAGTTCATTAAGGATTTTGGTGGTCAGTGAAATGCTTTTCTCTATTTTATGGCTGAGTTCGGCACACGAAAGCAGGTGTGAGAAATATAACTGCCTGATGATCTTTTTTTTGTAAGATTGAGTTTTACCTGCCATAAATATTTTAATGAATACAACCGCTTTTTAATACGCATTGGTAAGTTAATACAAGTTTCCAAATAAAGTGAAGCCAGTTTGAACAAAGAATGAGCTAAGATGCTATTGGGCATTTATAAACAATGTTCAAATCATCGCTATGCCCCGGCACCCATCCATATTGCGCCCCCAACACTGTTACGCAGCGACCCTGTTACGGATGCCAGCACATTGTTTTCTTCCCGCCATCTCAGCACCCCCATTAAGCCCATCACCACGGCTTCTTTATATTTAATTATATTTTCCGATGGCACGACGAGTTCAATACCAGGCGCTTCCAAATAATATCCGATTCTCGCTATTAAAAAACGGTTGAATGCCCCACCACCGGTTACCAGCATCTTTTTGGAGACCCTATTTTCCATCCGCATTCCTGCCTGCATCTGACTTACCGCACGCTTGATCTGAATAGCGATATGCTCGACGTAAGTACGTAAGTTATCCTCTAGGTTGCCATTCTGACTAAGAATAATGGGCAACACCACTTCATTTCCAAAATTATTGGCCAACGATTTGGGGTAATCCGCGCTATAGTAAGGGAGTTCATTTAAAGTGTCCAGCAGTACTTTGTTTATAGCTCCGCTTTGCGCAATTTTTCCATCCTCATCATACGCCTTGCCCAATTGGGCCACCAGTTGGTCGAGGATACGGTTGGCGGAACAGATATCAAAAGAAACATAATTATCAGCATCATGAGCCGACAGGTTCGCAATGCCTCCCAGGTTCAGACAATAGTCATATTCATATAAAAGCAACTTATCTCCAATAGGCACAATGGGTGCGCCCTGTCCCCCTAACGCTACATCCAATGCCCGAAGATCACTTACCACGGGCAGCCCGGTTTCGGCAGCAATAGCAGCTCCATCGCCCAACTGACCCGTCATTTTTTTTTCGGGAACGTGAAAGGTCGTATGTCCATGCGAAGCTATCAACTGCACCTGGTAATGCAATTGATGCTTGTTAATAAATGTATTAACCTGCTCTCCCAGGTAATGGCCGTAATCGGCGTGCAAGAGCTGGTAGTCCAGGGCATTGAGATGTGTGGCCGATTGTAGTCTGTTTAGCCATTTATCGGTGTACGGATAACAATCAGCCTCCATGATGTCAAAACTCCACTTGCCAGCATTTTCATGAAAATGTACATAAGCAATATCCAGCCCGTCTAAAGAGCTTCCGCTCATTAGGCCAATTACGCGATAAATCATTGAAGAAATTTTAGATTACAAATTACAGGGTTTAGATTTGTTGCATAAAACTATTGATTTACACCGAACCATTGATCACCCAAAAGATGTTTTATGGTTATTAACTTTAGCGACAAGCACTCATTAATGACCAACTGGGTAAGTGAGTTGAGGCATACAGATGTGCAAAACGACCGGATGCGTTTCAGGCTAAACCTGCAAAGGATTGGGGAGGTAATAGCTTATGAAATAAGCAAAACCCTTGAGTGGGAAGAGCAGGAAGTTCCTACGCCGCTGGGCATATCCACATGTAAAATCATTAAAACACAACCCGTTTTAGCAACCATATTGCGTGCAGGGCTTGCATTGCACCAGGGAGTTTTAAATTACTTTGACAAAGCAGACAATGCCTTTGTATCGGCCTACCGCAAGCACCATAGAGACGGCTCGTTTGAAATTAATATTGAGTATGTGTCTTCTCCTAATCTTGATGGCAGGGTGTTGATCATTTCGGATCCTATGCTGGCAACAGGTGCTTCCCTGGTTAAAACCATACAGTTTTTAAGAGCAGAAGGTGAACCCAGGGAAATTCATATCGTAACCGCAATAGCGTGTACGGTGGGAATTGAATTTGTTCGCAGGGAAGAACCCGGCGTAAAAATATGGTGCGCTGCTATAGATGATGAACTCACCGCTAAAGGTTATATTGTACCGGGATTGGGCGATGCAGGCGACCTGGCTTATGGCACAAAGTCGCAATCTTAGCTCAAATATTCGTAACTTGATAAACAATAGAATCCGGAATGAAAGGTATCCTTGTATCACTGATGCTTGTTGTTTCTGTGAGTGTTTATGCACAGGACCCTCATTTTTCGCAGTTTTTTGCGTCACCCCTAACGTTAAACCCGGCGTATACCGGCAAGTTTGATGGCACTTTTCGCGTTGCAGGCAACTACCGCAACCAATGGCCTACCATTAATAACGCTTTTACAACGGCAACCGCTTCAGTAGACTTTGCCATTCTTCGAAATCGCATTCCCGAATTTGATACCTGGGGAGTTGGGGTGATGGCGGTAAATGACAGAAGCGCTAATAAGGTGCTCAACAACAATTTCATATCGGTTTCAACAGCTTACCACAAGGCTTTAGACGAGAACGGATACCATACCATCACCGTTGGCTTCCAGGGAACATATGCCAACAAGAGGCTTGATATCATGAAACTCACATTTGAAGATATGCTGAGGATTGATGGCTTTACCGGAACTACAAGGGAAGATTTTGTGAACAACCCCAACGACAATATCCCCATTAATTATTTTGATGTGAACGCCGGGTTGCTGTATAGCGGCAGTACCAATGGTTACAACAATTTTTACATGGGGGCTTCCACTTACCATATCAATCGCCCTAAAGAATCTTTTACCGGAGGAAATTATATCCTTGATCAAAGGTTTACCCTACATGGTGGAGGTTATGTTCCTATTGGGCGCACCACTACTTTCCATGGCAGTTTTATTTATCAAAGCCAGGCAGGAGCTTCAGAAACGGTTTTGGGTGGTGCTGTGGCTTTTAGCTTAAGTGATGACGAAGACGTGGCCACTAATTTATATGGTGGATTATGGTACCGCTTTGGCGATGCCTTTATTCCTTATGTGGGACTGGAGTACTCCGGTTTCAGGTTAGGGTACAGTTATGACATCAACAACTCTTCGCTCCGCACCGCCTCCAATAGCAGGGGTGGAAATGAAATTTCACTGATTTTTGTAAAGAAACCCGCTGACCCCTACCGGAGAAGGATGGCCTGTCCGAAATTTTAAAAATGTTATCCCGAATCTATTTCAGGTTTTCCAAAAGCTCCACAACCTTCTCGCTTTTCAAAATAAAATAACCCAGGCGATCATTGCTAACGCCATCTTTTAACTGGTAAGTGAACTCCAGTTTATCGTTGCTGATATTCGTCTCAAAATATTTGAAAGAAATGGTGGGGTAGTTTTGAATTTCCTGCCCAATTTCATAGAGATGCGTGGAAAGTATGAACAAAGACCCTTTGATGCGAATCAATCCTTTTATTACAGCGAGGGAACAGCGCATAGCATCCTGCATATTGGTACCCTTAAATAATTCATCTATAAGCACCAGCCACTTTTTGCCATTGCTGATGGTGAGAATGGTGTTTTTAATGCGCTGTACTTCATTGTAAAAATAACTTT
Organism: Agriterribacter sp.; assembly: GCA_036274715.1. Taxonomy (GTDB): domain Bacteria; phylum Bacteroidota; class Bacteroidia; order Chitinophagales; family Chitinophagaceae; genus Agriterribacter. Next base: position 7,689 of record DASUFG010000129.1, on the reverse strand, counting down.
CGCCTCTTGCTATATTGTCTGCTACATTAATATTACTCAAAATACCATCGAATAATGATAGCTGTAATTTTCCTGCAGGTACACCCATACCAAGATGCGCCAGGTATACCACCACACCCAACGATTTTATAAAAGTACTTTTACCCGCCATGTTGGCCCCGGTAAGAAAAAGAAAATTACTGTTAGGCGACAATTGTATATCGTACGACACCGGCCTGGGTAACAGGATATGGTATATTTTTTCAGCCTTAATAAAAGGTTCGCCAGAAACCACAAACTCAGGGAAGGTTAACCCGAAATGCTGCACGGCAGCAGCCATGGAATGCCATGCATCCAACTGGTAAAAAATATCGGCCAACTCGTTAAATCTCGCTTTAAAGCTATTTTGAAAAAAATGGCCGAAATACAAGTTCTCCCTTATTGAAAATTTTTCATCCTTTCCCTTCTTCAGTAATTCCTGCAATTGCTGGTGCAGCAGCAACGACCTTATTCTCGAAGCAAACAACTGCAGTTTTGCAGGTGATGCCGGGCTATCAATTAATGCAGCTACCGCGTTCATCCCAACAATAAAATCACGGAAATGGGTAACCGAATAACGAACTAATCCATAATCTACACTATGCAGTGTTTTATACATCCACACATTAAAAACGTCTGCAGATCGTGGTATAGCGTCCAGCGCCGTATCGTAAAACCGTTCCATGACCATCATGGTGCCGTTGGTAATTACTGGAGGCCATTGATTTAACCTTGATTGAATTAATTGTATAATGCTCTGGGTATCGAGTATTTTGGGTATTTCACCAAAAGGTTCATTCATCATCCAGCGCAACCATTCTTTACCACCATTGGTACGTGTAAAATTGAGTTTATGAAAAATAGAGAACTCTTCTTCATTGCTGAAGAGCGACAGGTCGTTGTATGTGGTTTTATCTATTTGCATGCCTGGGATAAATCCGCGCTTATCTTTTTTAACCGGACATCATATTTTATCTTATCGCTCAAATGCTAATCTCATGCCTTTATGAGATTCATTCCACACCGCATTTCCATAATTTTCATATACTAAATGCCCGTTAACAAACGTGTGCGTTATACTTGCCGGAAAAGAAAAGCCTTCCATCGGGCTCCACCCGCATTGATACAAAATGTTTTGCGGAGTTACGAGGTTAGATTGATTCATGTCAACAATCACAAGGTCAGCCCAATACCCTTCGCGTATGTAACCCCTGCTTTTTACCTGGAAGCAATCGGCCACAGCGTGACTCATTTTTTCCACGATTTTCTCCAGCCCAATCCTTCCTTGCTTGTAATAATGCAACATCAGCAGCAATGGATGCTGCACTAATGGTAACCCGGCGTGTGCATTTTCATATTGTATATTCTTCCTCTCTCTCAGTTTTCCATTCTCATCCCGGGAATACCCCTTCTCCTCTAAAGTATGTGGGGCATGGTCTGTAGCAATCACATCAAGCCGGTCATCGAGTAAAGCCTCCCATAATGCCTCCCTGTTATGCGGGGCTTTAATAGCCGGGTTGCATTTAATAAGGTATCCCAATTGTTCGTAGTCGTTTGAAGTAAAATGAAGGTGATGTACGCATACTTCAGCCGTGATCCGCTTTTCTTTTAAAGGCATCAGGTTGCTGAACAGCTGCAGCTCTTTAGCCGTGCTGATATGCAGAATATGTAACCTGCTGTTATATTTTTTGGCAAATTGTATTGCCGCCAACGACGATTCAAAACAAGCCTCCTCGTTGCGTATAATAGGATGATCCGACGCCGTTAAGGCAGGTTTCTCCAGCTTCAACCTATCATAATTCGCTTTAATGATTTTCTCTTCTTCACAATGTGTAGCGATCAATAGTTCGCTTTCACGAAATAGCTTATCCAGCGTAACATAGTTATCTACCAGCATGTTACCGGTACTGGAACCCATGAAGATTTTTATCCCGCAAATTTTGTCCTTAAGCCGGTTCACTTTCAACACTTCGTCTGCGTTGTTGTTTGCAGTTCCCATAAAAAATGAAAAATTCGCCAACGCCGATTTTGACGCGATTTCATATTTATCTTCCAGCAATTCAACCGTGAGCGCATTGGGTATGGTATTGGGCATTTCCATAAAGGAGGTAACGCCACCCGCAACGGCCGCTTTCGCTTCGGAATAAATAGTGGCCTTGTGCGTTAATCCCGGCTCCCGAAAATGCACCTGGTCGTCAATAGCTCCCGGTAACAGATATTTCCCTTCCCCGTTAATTTCAATAACTGCCAGGTTGGTTTGTATGCTTTTAGCAATTTTATCAATCCGTCCGTTCCTGATCAGAACATCGGCAATGGCAATCGTATTTTCATTGACCACCGAGATATTTTTTATGAGATAGTGTTGCATGCTGAAAGAGTGAATAAAGCGTTGGTTATATCATGCAATTTAAACGAATACCTTTATTTTTACTTCGCTGGTGATTTTTTACCCTGAAAAGCCAAAACCCGGCTATATAAAATCATACTACCAATGAGCTTATACAAAAAGATCAATGATTTTTAATGCGCGAGTCAAAATAAAGGTATTGTTGTGTAATCTCCAGCAATTCAAAAACTATCGCATTGTTTACGCCTTCCTGGCGGCAATGTTTTACCTGGTTCCGGGAAATCATTTTTTGCACGCTCAAACAAGCAATCCCTATCACCTCAATGGTAATGCCTCGCAGGAAGATTGTAATTGTTACACCATCACTAATGATCTCAACAATCAATCCGGATCAGTTTGGAATATCAATAAAATTAATCTCACTCAACCATTCGATTATCATTTCAATATATTCCTGGGTTGCCGCGATACAGGCGGGGCAGATGGTATTGCCTTTGTGTTACAGCCCATCAGCACCAGCATAGGTTCCGCGGGGCAGGGATTGGGCATTGAAGGAGTGGCGCCTTCCGTGGCGGTGGCCATTGATACCTATCAAAACCAGGATTTTGGAGATCCCGCTTACGATCATATCTCCATTCATCTTAACGGAGATTTAAATCACAACAGCATCAATAATATTGCCGGCCAGGTATCTGCTTTGGAAAACAACAACAATATTGAAGACTGCCAGTGGCATGTTATTCGTGTGGTTTGGAATCCGGTAGCCACTGTAATGACGGTATACATGGATGAAAAAGAAAGAACACATGCTACCGTTGACCTGGTGCAAAATGTTTTTAATAATGATCCCCTGGTATTTTGGGGATTTTCGGGGGCAACCGGTGGGGCAACCAATCACCAACGTTTTTGCACCTCGCTTAATGCTTCATTTTCAATTCCAGGCGACCAGGTTACCTGCTATCCCGAGCCGGTTATTTTTAGCGATAATTCCACCTCCTTTGGTGAGATTGAAAAATGGTTCTGGAACTTTGGCGATGGCGCTACAGATACGACACAAAACCCAGGAATGCACCAATATCCCAGTCCGGGCAATTATACCGTTAGTCTCAATATTTTAGGCAATAACGGATGCCTGTCCGACACCTTCCGGCAGGTGGTAGTAGCGGGATCAAAACCCCTCGCTGATTTTGATTTTGGCAACCCGCCATATTGCAATAATAAGTTGATCCCTTTTAACGATCGTTCTACAGTGCAATATGGAACAATCGATGAATGGGATTGGGAAATAAATGGCAACGCCGTTCAAAACCCCGCCTCACCGTTCGAACAGCAGTTACCGGCAGGGAGCAATACCGTTGGCCTGTTGGTAAAAACAAAGGAAGGCTGCATATCCGAAAGAACCGAAAAAGTGGTTAACATACAGCAGCATGCGGATATTACGATGCAGGATGCAGCCGATGCCTGCAAAGATGAACCTGTGCTTTTTGTTGCAACGAATAACAACCCGACGCTGCCCATAGCACAATGGAATTGGGACCTGGGAGATGGTACAACAGCCAATACTGCATCAGTAACACATTCCTACAGCAGTGGAGGAACTTATACCGCATCTGTTTACGCCCTCGCGCCGGGCGGCTGCCCTTCCGATACACTGCAACAGGAGGTTTCTATTTTAGCTACAGCCGCATTTGCCGGCAATGATACTACATCTGCCATTGCACAACCAATACAATTGCAGGCATCGGGTGGAGATTTTTATCAATGGTCGCCTTCAACAGGCCTAAGCGATGCGCATGTTGCCAATCCTATTGCAACTGTTCAACAAAATACCCGGTATGTGGTTACCGTAAGTTCCGTGGCAGGCTGCCCAACTTCAGATACAATATTTATAAAGGCCTATAAGGGCCCGGAGTTTTATGTTCCTAATGCCTTTACACCCAATGGTGATAACAAAAATGATATTTTTCGTTTTACGGCGGTCGGCATGTCTGCCATATATTATTTCAAAATATTCAACCGTTACGGGCAATTGATGTATTCGTCAACAGACCCCTCAAAAGGTTGGGATGGTACATTTAATGGCACAGCCCAAACCACGGGGAGCTACGTGTGGATGATTGAAGGAAAAGATTATTTGGGCAATATGGTAACCAAAAACGGAGCGGTTACATTGATAAAATAACAACACAAAAAAAGCCAGCCTTATGATTTAGGTTGGCAATTCTCCCGGAAGCTTAAGAGCGTTATCGTAACCGGCTATTTGATCAATCTCCACGTAAACGGATAGCGGTATATCTTGCCTTCACTTGCCCTTATAGTTGCTATAATGACCAATATAAGGGCTAATATGCCTACAATCCATAGCAGCAGAATACCAACTATTGTAATGAACAGAATAATACAAATCAACGTTACTGTAATCTGAAAATTGAGCGATTCTTTTGCATGCTGGGCAACAAAATTTGATTCGTCTTTTTTAATCAGAAAAATAATCAGGGGAGCAACAAAACCAACTACCAACGTGAGAATATGCGAAAGAATCGCCATGGTTTTTTCATCACTGGTTGGAGCAATAATGGGCTGCTCTTCTGTTCCTAGAAAAGATTTTTCCTGTTCCATATGTGTGGGGTTTAGTATGGAAATATAAACCAAATCGCAGAGATTATGAAATATCTGCACTGATAAATCTTTTCTCAAACCGCAACGGCCCTGTCTTTTACATAGCTATGCAGTTTGAAGAGAAAATTATACAACTGCTGCATGCCTTCAATGTCGTCATGAACGAGCAGGAAGTTTCTGCCGGTTTGTTTAAGCCGCGCTTTGTTGGTGCGTGTTTGTACAAATGTGAGCATTTTAGTAAAAGTCTCCGATTCAAAATAAGGCGAGTCGGGGTTATTGACGAAATAGCATCTTAATGTGTCTTCTTTCAACACCATTTTCTCAAAACCAAGTTCCACAGCCATTCTACGACAGCGAACCGTAATAAACAAATCTTCTACCTCGGGCGGAATAGGTCCGAACCTGTCGGCCATTTCTGTATGAAATTCCTGCAATTGTTCTTCATTTTCTGAGTTATCCAACCGCGTGTACAACGACAGCCTTTCGTTGATACTCTCCACATATGCATCGGGTATCAGTATTTCGAGGTCGGTATCAATGGTACAATCGTGCACATAATCCTCCTGTTGCTGAATTTCTTCTTTAAATACCTCCCTGAAAGAAGTTCGCTTTAATTCCCTGATGGCTTCATCCAATATTTTCTGGTACATTTCAAAGCCGATCTCGGCCATAAACCCGCTTTGCTCACCGCCCAGTAAATTACCGGCGCCGCGTATATCCAGGTCGCGCATAGCAATTTGGAAACCGCTGCCCAACTCACTATGCTGCTCCAAAGTTTGCAGGCGCTTGCGTGAATCGTTAGGTAAAGTGCTCATGGGTGGTGCAAGTAAGTAACAGAAAGCTTTTTTATTGCTCCGCCCCACGCGTCCGCGTAACTGGTGCAGGTCGCTTAATCCAAATTGGTGCGCGTTGTTAACGATAATGGTATTTACATTGGGAATGTCAACCCCGCTCTCAACAATATTGGTGCATACCAGAACATCATAGCGGCGCTCAATAAAGTCGAGTATCCTTTCTTCGAGGATATGCCCTTCCAATTGCCCGTGCGCTATACCGATGCTTAAATCGGGACATAAACCCTGGATAATCATTGCCATTTCGCTCAACCCCAGTACCCGGTTGTGAATAAAAAAAACCTGCCCACCCCTTTCCGTTTCATAATATATCGCATCGCGGATGGTATCTTCATTAAATACCTGCACTTCTGTTTGTATAGGCTGCCGGTTAGGTGGCGGCGTATTGATGATGCTTAGGTCCCTCGCACCCATTAAGCTAAACTGGAGCGTTCTTGGTATAGGCGTTGCCGTTAGTGTAAGACAGTCAACGGTAGTTTTTAGTGTTTTGATCTTTTCCTTATGTCCCACTCCAAATTTCTGTTCCTCATCTATAACCAGTAACCCCAGGTCTTTGAACTTCACGTCTTTGCCCACCAATGCATGCGTGCCTATAATGATATCGATTTTGCCTTCCTGTAAACGTTTGAGCGTGTCCTTTTTTTCTTTGGACGATTTAAAGCGGTTAATATAATCTACGGTTACCGGGAAATCGCTGAGCCTTTCTTTGAAGGTTTTATAGTGCTGAAAAGCCAGGATGGTGGTAGGCACCAATACAGCAGCCTGTTTATTATCGCAACAGGTTTTAAATGCAGCGCGTATGGCTATTTCCGTTTTACCAAAACCCACGTCACCACATACCAGCCGGTCCATGGGACTCGGTTCCTGCATGTCTTTTTTCACGTCGGCCGACGATTTACTCTGGTCTGGCGTGTCTTCATATACAAAAGATGCTTCTAATTCAGTTTGCATATAATTATCCGCACTATGGGCAAAACCTTGCTGAGCTTTTCGTTGTGCATAAAGTTTAATCAGATCAAAAGCAATTTCCTTAACCTTCGCCTTTGTTTTTTCTTTCAACCGCTGCCAAACATCGCTGCCCAACTTGTTTACCTTGGGTACACTGCCTTCCTTGCCGGTATACTTGGCTATTTTATGAAGAGAATTAATATTGACATATAATATATCTGTGTCTTTATAAATAATACGCACAGCCTCCTGTAATTTGCCATTCACTTCAATCTTTTGCAAGCCACTGTATATGCCTACCCCATGATCAATATGGGTAACATAGTCGCCGGGCTGCAACTCGCGTAGTGAACGGAGTGTAAGTGCCTTGTTCTTATTGTAGGCCTGCTTAACCCGGTATTTATGGTAGCGCTGGAATACCTGGTGATCGGTATAACAGACAATTTTAAGGTCGTGCTCAATAAAACCGGCATTAATAGAAACCGGAACCGGAACAAATGGTATCTCTGCTTTAAGATCTGCAAATATGCTATGCAACCTTTCCAGTTGCCGGGGATTATCTGCAAACAAATAGATGGCATATTTTTTAGCTTCCCAGTTCTTCAGGTCTTTAATGAGCATATCAAACTGACGGTTGAAGGCAGGTTGCTCTTTGCTGTTGAAAATAATTTCCATTCCGCCAAAATGAGGCGTGTGACCAAACTCAACGATATGCCGATGCTGAAGTTGCTCTTCAATAATAGTGGCGGGCACGAAATCATCGCCACTCACGTCCTTCTTTTCTAAATTATCATTATCCTCATCGTATTGAGGCTTGACGCTGCCGTCCTGCACCCGGAAAAAAATTTCAAGGTCTTCCTCCTGCACATGGAGTTTTTCTTTTACCACGTCCCAGTCCTGTAC
>DASUFG010000128.1:0-2697 GCA_036274715.1 Agriterribacter sp. | reverse complement strand
CAAGAGCAAAAACAATTCATCAATCTAAAAATCAGTTTTATAAAAGAATTATAGCATTAATTAAATAATTCCTTTACTTTACGACCTATTCTAAACTATAATACCGACTTATGAGTTTGTTTGTCAAAAAGCCTCTAAGCCAGTTAATCTCCGATGCTGATAGTTCCGAAAAAAGTTTGAAACGAACACTGGGTCCCTTCTCGCTTATCGCCCTGGGTATTGGCGCTATTATTGGCGCCGGTTTGTTTATAAGAACAGCCGCGGCGGCCGGAGGGCATGCGGGACCTGCAGTCGTAATTTCCTTTGTTATTGCGGCAATTGGTTGTGCGCTGGCGGGCCTGTGTTACGCAGAGTTTGCAAGCATGATCCCCATTGCCGGCAGTGCATATACTTATTCTTATGCCACGATGGGGGAATTTATCGCCTGGATAATCGGATGGGATCTCGTTCTTGAGTACGCACTGGGTGCAGCTACTGTATCCATCGCATGGTCCCAATATTTAAATAATCTTTTGCAGCAAACGGTCGGCTGGCAAATTCCATATCAGTGGTCGCATTCACCTTTCCAGCATTCCCTGGAAACGGGTGTACAAGGGATCATAAATATTCCTGCCGTATTTATTTTACTTCTACTCACTGCTCTCCTGGTCCGTGGTACGAAGGGATCTGCTATGGTCAACAATATAATTGTAATTATAAAAGTTGCGATAGTCATCATGTTTATTGTGTTAGGCTGGAAATTCATTTCCCCTGACAATCAGACACCTTTTACCATTCCCCCGGATGCAGGGAGCGTTCACTTAAGCAATGGGCAGGTGCATAATTATTCTGATACATTAAACCATGGATGGCTTGGGGTATTGCGTGGTGCAGGGATCGTGTTTTTTGCATTCATCGGGTTCGATGCCGTTTCAACGGCGGCCCAGGAAACAAAAAATCCAAAGAGGGATATGCCAATCGGGATATTGCTCTCACTCGCTATCTGTACCTTACTATATATTTTATTTTCTTACGTTCTTACTGGTATTGCGAATTATAAGGAATTCATGACGGCGGGAAGTGAGGCATCGGTTTCTTACGCCATTACTCATCATATGCCTGGATTTGGCTGGCTTTCTCTTTTTATTACCATCGCGATACTAGCCGGTTTTTCTTCGGTAATTCTTGTAATGCTTTTAGGGCAAACAAGAATTTTCTATACGATGTCGAGAGATGGACTGGTCCCTGCAGTATTTTCTGATGTGCATCCAAAGCATCGTACGCCTTACAAATCTCAGTGGATGTTCTTCGTTTTTGTTTCGTTATTTGCGGCATTCATTCCTGATAACGTTGTGGGAGATATGACAAGTATCGGGACGTTGTTTGCATTTGTATTGGTATGTATCGGCATATTAATAATCAGGAATAAGAAAATGGCAAATGCGCCATTTAGGACACCTGCAGTCTGGGTCGTTGCTCCACTGGGCGCTTTGGTGTGCCTGGCAATGATTGCGGGACTAGGTTTAGAAAATTGGGCAAGGTTGATCATTTGGTTATTGGTTGGATTTGCCATTTATTTTGGTTACAGTAGAAAGCACAGTAAGGTGCAAAAAGGTGACGTCATAATGCCCCGTGATCCCGAACAGCCAAAAGAACCTTTTTAATAAATTAATATAAAAACTCACCGTTCAAATAATAGCCCCACTAAAATCAGCGGGGCTTTTTGTTGAATACTTATCTTGCATACATCCGTCAATATAAAACAGACGCCTACCATGAAAAAAGTCTTATTTGCATTTACGCTATTAGTCGGTTCCTTGTGGGCCACCTCGCAAACAAAAACAACGAAGGATCTTTTACTGGATACACTTTGTAAATGTATCACCGCAAAGAAAGATGAACTAAAGAATGCTTCCACCGATGACATTCAAAAAGAGTTTATGGGCTGTTTTATGAGTGAGGGACTCGAGTTGTTAATGAAATATGCCGAAGAGAAAAAGGTCAGTGTGACTGACCAGGCGGGGATGCAAAAACTGGGGAATGAAATCGGAATGGAATTGGCAAAAAAATGTCCTGCTATGATGCAACTGGCGATCAACTCAGCGATCGCAGGGGACAAAAATGATTCCAATGCTGGCTCGGGTACGTCCAAAATTGTTGGCGGAACAGAGACTTCAGAAACGGAAGGCACAATTATGAGCCTCAACACCACGGAATTTCCGGCCAGCATTCAGTTGAAGCAAAAGAACGGAGCGGTTAAAAAGCTATATCTGGTTTCAGAGTTTTATACGGATGATGACAATTTCTATAATACAGGGTACCTGCCAGGAAAAAAAGTTGTTGCAGAAGTGAGCTCGGAAAAAATATTCATACCATCTAAAAAGAAGTTTGTTACACTTGATGTGGTGGTGAAACTAAATCATCAATAGCACGCGGGTAGAGTAGCACCAACATTTGAGGTAGGAGGAATAATGTTGGTAAGCGAAGTGGGTTGGTAATGTCGTGAGAGGTTTTAGTGATTGTAGGATTGGTTGTCGATGATTCGTTTCGCGCTTTTAAAGCGAAGGGTTTGGTGATGGTTGGATTGAGTTACTAATGCTTGTTTCACACCGCGGTGGCCCACGGGGCCCTCCCTCCCCCACCTTCCAGCCTACCAATTTTTTTACCGCTTCAAATAACCACCCATTAGCGTTCATCGCGCTAATTGTCGCACTCATT
>DASUFG010000127.1:0-12019 GCA_036274715.1 Agriterribacter sp. | reverse complement strand
CTTTAACAATCTATAATTAAAGACAAGTTTATTTTGCATTTGCTGAAAAGCAATATCATGATGAGCCCCGGAGGGGCTGAAAAAAGTGACATCTTTTAAAACCAATGCAGGCAGATCGCACGGTCGTAGAAAATCACGTGTTATGCGGAAGCTAAAAAGCCGGCACCAAGACTCAACCTGTGGGCAACAGCAAACCCAAAAAGTTGAGGTGAGAAAAATTAAGGATGCAAACTATTCGGACAAATAGTTCATTTTCATGAAAACCTACACCCATGACTATTACAAAACTTTCTCCTATCTGGAAACTCATCATACTTTTCCTGGGTGTTAACAACTATAATTATTCTCAAACGCAAATCATTGGTAGGGTAACAGACACCACTCAAAGCCCATTGGCATATGTCAATATTGGTATTAAGAAGAAAGGCATCGGAACTGTTTCCAAAGAAGATGGCTCGTTTACTATTAATATTCCACCTGAATTTCAAAATGATAGTTTGACTTTTTCGATAGTCGGGTACTATGAAGTGAGCCTGCTGATCGAAGAATTAGGTTCACGTGAAGAAGTAACCATACGACTGAAAGAAAAAGTCATTCCACTTAAAGAAGTTGTAGTTGCGGGAAAAAAACCTACTGAAAAGAAATATGGAATTAAAAGAAGAGGTGCAATTCACTTTACAGACGGTATATTCAAAAAGGACGACAGTTTTGAAATTGGGCAGGTAATCAACCCTGGAAATGCTCTTGTTCAAATAACCTCACTTCATCTTCACATTAATTCGTCAAGACCCGACAGTGCAAATTTCAGGATTAACTTTTACAGATATGATACTGATGAGAACGTTCCACGTCAAAGAATAATCGAAAAAAATATCGTACAACGGCATCCCATTAAAGAAGGTTGGTTAAAATTTGATTTGTCGGGCGACAATATTTGGGTTAAAGGGAATGTGTTGGCAGCCATTGAATTTATTCCTGAGCACAAAGAAGACGCCAAACAGATATTGTATGAAGTGAAACTTGGCGGTTCATCAAAAAGCTTTTTTAGAAAAAGCAGTTTGGGTCAATGGACAAGACCGCCTCACCACTACTGTTTATATGCTACCGCATTAACAGGTAAGAACGCGCCGGACGAAATTGACGATGAAGAAACACTGCCGTCATTCAGCCTAAAATCAGATTTTTCGACCGAACCATTTAGTTTTTTTGTGAGGCTGCCAAAAAACTATTCAAAAAATAAAAAGCAAATTTACCCGGTGATTTACCTTCTTGACGGCAATGCTTATTTCGACCCCATTGCCAATTCGGTTGAGCGCCTTGTTAAAAAGAAGAAAATTTCGACTGACCCAATAATTGTCGCCATCGGTTATGAAAATGCTTATGTTATGGACTCACTACGTAACCGGGATTACACATTTCCAATAGCATTTCCTGAGGATAGTTTCATAACCAGTGGCCAAGGTGATAAATTCTATGATTTCATTAAATCAAAAGTGATAAACTACATTGATTTGAATTATAGAACGGACACGACCAACCGAACAATAATGGGACATTCATTGGGAGGATATTTTGTTTTATATGCTTTACATCGACAAATGACAGCATCATTGACTTTCAAAAATTTTGTGGCAGCGAGTCCCTCAATTTATTACCATGATGATTATATCATCAAAGAAATGAAGTCCGAAGCAAGCAATAAACAAGCCTCAAATGAAATCAGTGTGTATATGACAATCGGGGAACTGGAAATGGAGGGAAATGAATCAAACAACTTTACGGGCCTATCCAAGATTATAAAAGCGAATGGAGTGAACATTCAGTCGGAGACATATAAAAATGCAGAGCATATGGGAACAGCTATTCCAACATTTGAAAACGGTATTCAATTCCTTTTTCACAGGGAAAAAACTGACTGACAATACACTTAAAAAGTGAAAAGCGCGCCGCTACCAGGCCGCACCGCACAACATTAGCAGGGGTTCGGGCGGAACGCTCACTTTTCAAATTTAGTTCTTAACTTCAACCAGGCATTTCCAAATGAGCATTTGTACCGGCCGGGACGTTCGATGAATTTGCTGCCTTAACAAATGCCCGAACGCTTTGAATATATTGCCGGGTAACCGGAAAATGTGGTTCCGTGGGCAGTGGAGTAGCCCAGGTGAAGAGATGTTTTTAACATTTTAAACGTTGATAAAATTTTACTGATGAGAAAAGTGATGTTCATAGCAATGCTCCTAAGCATTGGTTTTTTTCAAAATGCCGTTGCCCAGCAGTTCGAGGAAGAAGAACCGCCAAAGGAAGGATTTGACAAATCGAAATTATTTTTTGGCGGCAATTTTGGAGTAAGCTTTGGTTCAGGCACTTATGTTAATATATCACCACAGGTGGGCTATAGGTTCAGTCGCCTTTTTGCAGCCGGAACCGGTGTAAATTTTAACTACAGCAGCTATAAATATTATGATTATTATGGTGTCGAGATTGGGAAAGAAGAGTATGGTTATGCCGGGCTAAGCGTATTCGGCAGGGTATACCCCATTTCGTTCCTGTTGCTACAGGCACAACCCGAATTGAACTACAGTTGGGGGTCAATAAAGTACTCCGACAACAGCATCCCATCACATAAGCAGGAAGGCCGTTTTGTACCCTCCTTTTTGTTAGGCGCAGGAGCTGCTATCCCCACCGGGCCTAATGGCGCTTTGCTGCTTATGCTTCAGTACGATGTTATCCAGGATGCACGTTCTCCATATGGCAGTAAAACTTTTTTTACAATGGGATATAATTTTTGAGTTCGCCCTTTTTTCAGAGCACCCGGATAAGCCATTGAAATGACAAAATACCTTCGGCAAATCACGAGCCATGAAAGTATTCAATATTACTTTTTGCATGCTGTTTGTTATTGCGGCAGCGTTGCAATACAACGACCCTGATCCCTGGCTTTGGGTGCCTTTATACCTGTATGGCGCTGCCATGTGCTGGCTGGCTTTTCGCGGTAAATATTACCCCGGGGCATATTTGGTTGGCATAGCTGTCTACCTTGCCTATGCTTTGTATAAGTTTTTTGAACATGAGGGCGCATTGAGCTGGATAACAGAGCACCATGCAGAGAATATTGCGGGTACCATGAAAGCAGCAACGCCCTGGATAGAGGATACCAGGGAATTTTTTGGGTTGATTATATTGTCCGGCGTGCTATTCATCAATTACCGGCGCGCAAAAAAAGAACCGGGAGCGTGAATAAATGATTTATCCATCTCCCGGTTACCATTTAAAATTTCCTGTTATTTTGAAAGCAGTTCTATCATCCCCACTCCTATCCTGCTATCGTCGTCTTTATCTTTTGGCCGGCTTAAAATATAGAGACTTCTTTTTTTGCCTCCGCCGATCGCATCAAAACTAAATTTAATCTTCGTTATTTTCTGTTTGCTACCGGCAGAAGGCGCAGGTAAGATCCCCTCGCCTAATTTCGTACCATCCGGTGCATCTAACCTTAATTCAAACACGTAACCGTTTTTAGGAGCATCCTCATCATCTTCCCAGCCCACCATTAATTCAGCTCCATTTACACCCTGCAAATCAATGCTATCAATGCTGAACCAACCGGCTTTATCGTCGGGAACAACCATCACTTTCATTCCGTCCAGGTCGTCGGTACCAAATTCCTTCATGTTTTTCACGCCACCGAATGTGAGCTTGCTGCTGCGTAAAACAGCTGCCGCATTTCCCGAAAGCGGTTTTATAGAAGCCGCACCTTTATCAGTATATGTGGCTGAAATATAAAGCGCTTCATTTTCTTTTACTGTTTTAACGGGGATTGAGCCGCTTTGCGGTAATGACTTTTTCGTGGCTGATGAATTGGCCAATGAAAGTACCCAGTGTACAATTTGGTTTGCATCGTCTTGCCTGAGGTCGGGATGAGCAGCCATGGCTACATCTCCCCAAACTCCGCTGCCACCCTTTATTATTTTATTGCTGAGATACGACAGCGCATCGGCATTCTTCGCATATTTTTTCGCCACCTCGGCAAAAGACGGGCCTATTGATTTTTCGTCTGTTTTATGACAGGATTTACAATCCAGTGACTGCATAATGCCTTGCCCGCTTACCGCGGCCACGGCTGCCTGGTGCCCCTGTGGTAAAGCCGCCTTGTCGGCGCCCTCCAGGTAATCTGCGCTAACATAAAGATTGGCTACATCAACCGCATCTTTTTCCTCTGCATCATTAACCGTTACCGCGTACTGCACCGGCTTACCCGGGAAATAAAACGACTGGTTGCCCGACACCTGCACATCCACTTCAGGAGCCGTGTTTCCGGCATAGATATTTACGGCACTGCTTTTTGAAACAGCCCCTTCGGCATCTTTTACTTCTACCGATACTGCGTAATCACCCGCCTTCTCGAAAGTAAATTCTACCTCGGGTTCCCTGGTCTCTTTCGTTTGTCCTGCACCGGTAGTCCAGGTGTAGGTCATGCCATTGTTCTCCGGATCGGTGGCATCAACCGAGGCTTTAACCGTTAAAGGCAATGCACCGGAGGTTTTATCTGTTTTAATGCCGGTTACCTGTGGCGCCCGGTTTCCACCATTATAATCAATGCGGCTCAACCCGGCATCTTCATTTTTTGCGAACCAGCCCGTACCGTATTCCAGGATATACAACTTCCCGTCCGGCCCAACTTCCATGTCAATTGCATTATGGAATTTAGTATGTTCCATAAAAGGCTCCATTTTGTCAAAATCGCCATTGGGTAACAGGGTTACCGCTTTTATCCATCCCCTTATCCAGTCGTAAATAAACAGTTTACCGTTATAATAATCGGGCAAACGTGTTTTTTGGGGCCACATGTCGGTATAGTAAACCGGTCCTGCCATGGCGTTCCGGCCTCCCGTTCCTACCTGGGGAAAATCGGCGGAGGCAGCATAGGGGTACCAGATAAAAGGTGGCGCCACTGCCGGTAATTCTTTTAATCCGGTATTGTTGCGTGATTCATTCAACGGCTTTTGAGGGTCAAATGCTTCACCACTTGTTCCCGTCGCATAATCGTACCGGTTATAGGCGAAGTTTTTCCCAACAAACAAGGGCCATCCAAAATAACCTGCTTTGCGTGCCTGGTTTAATTCATCGTACCCGCGTGGACCCCGTACCCCAAAACTGTCGATGCTTGCATCGGGACCCACTTCACCCCAATACAGGAAACTGTTTTTCTGATCAACGGAAATCCGGTAAGGGTTGCGGTTACCCATTACATATATTTCAGGCCTTGTTTTTTCCATTCCTTTTGCAAACAGGTTCCCTTCGGGTACTTCATAGCTACCATCTTCCTTCACTCTTATACGTAATATTTTCCCGCGGAGATCATTAGTGTTACCCGCACTCCTTCGTGCATCATACTGCAGGTGACCCGGGCGGTCGTCCAACGGACCATAGCCACGATTGGTATAGGTTTGATTGGGTTCATTAAAAGGAGTTGAATTATCGCCGGTAGATACATACAATAGTCCATCCGGGCCAAACGCAATAGAACCTCCTGTATGGCAGCAAATCTCCCGTTGTGAATAAAATTGCAGGATGACCTGTTCGGTTTTTACATCAAGGGTATCATTTTCAAACTTAAAGCGCGACAGGCGATTGACGGAAGTATCTATAGGGCTATAAAAAATATATACCCAATGATTTTTGGCGAAATCAGGATCCTTGCTTATCCCTAAAACACCTTCTTCCGCATTAGCCCCCGCTGTGCTCGTTTTGGTGTAGGCCTTTAAAAACCCAACCTGCTTTAATTTTTTAGTTTCATTTTTATACAGCATAATCTCACCCCTGCGTTGCGTGATGAGTATGTCAAAATTAGGCAGGATGGTCATTTCAGTAGGTTCAAAAAATTCTCCCTGGATCAGCGGTGTTTTTGTAAACCGGTCTTCATCAGGTGGGTACTGAGACACAACACCGGTGAAGTCTAACTTCTCATTTCCACCGATGGCGTATTGAATACCGCCCAATATGTGTTGAAGGTACAGGGGATCGCTGTATGATTCGTCTGTATGCCCTAGTTCCGTGTAAAAGGATCGCCCGCCATCGTATTCATGGTACCATGCCATGGGATGGTTATCACCGTTCTTTCCGCCTTCGTAACTTTTTTCATCAATCTTTATCAGTACGTGAATGTCTTTGTTTAGTTTTCTAAAATTATACCACTCATCTTTTCTTGTCCACACATCCGGAAGATGTTTGGTGGATGCATGGTTTTTATCAACGATCATCAGTTTGGCTTCCTGTTGTTGAGGGTGGCTGTCAAAATACGCACCCACAAGCCGGTTGTACCAGCCCCAGTCGTATTCCGCATCGGTAGCTGCATGTATTCCCATATAGCCGCCTCCCGCTTGTATATATCTTTCCAAAGAAATCCGTTGACGGGTATCGAGCAGCGGACCAGTTGTATTTAAAAAAACAAGCGCTGAATAATTGCTCAATATATTTTCCTGGAACATATCGGCGCTGGAAGTAGTATCTACGTCAAAATCATTCTCCAAACCCAGTTTTTGAATGGCGGCAACGCCGAGCGGTATGGATTGATGATGGTACCCGGCGGTTTTGGTAAATACGAGTATCCGTGGTTTACCACTGCGTTTGTTACATGCCGGGAAAAAAAAGAGGGAGACACAGAGTAACAGGAGGGCTGAAAATTGCTTCATTTGAAATCGTTAAGTAAATTTTTTTTAAGGGATAAAAGTAAGTTCATTTCTTTAAATAACATGACAGTATATGAAAAATGTTGCCTGAATGATAAAGATCAATGCAGGGTGGGAGCCGGTTTAACAACCCTGAGGCAATAACAACTTTTTAACAAATTTGTATAGCACAGGCTGGAGCAGCGGTTTGCAAAGAAGGAGGACTGTATCGAGGTTAAAAAATTTAGCCAGGTTCGGGATACAATGCGTTCATTGTCGCCCGCAATATTAATAAAATGAGTAACGCGTTAATTGTAAAAGAACAGCTTTCCATCGATGCAGGGTTGTTTACATGTTCTTTTTTGAATGACCCGTAATTTTAAAGCAAATGACCAGGCAAGCGCCGCTTTTTACCGTATACAAGGAATGAACTGAAAAAAAATAAGTGTTGAATTGGGAAGAATAGCGGCTGCCGCTTTATTCAGCGCTGCCACTTTATTCAATGCATATCTAAAAACAAACAGGCTCCGCCAGAACATCGGTTCTTAGACGAAGCCTGTAATATTTAGAGGGCTTAAAATGTATACTGCTGTTGGGTTGGTGCTCTCACCGCTCTCTTCTCACCGCTCACCCCCTACTTTTTACCGGTGTATACCTCGCTATCTTTATTACCACCGGCCATCAGGTAAGCAATAAGGTCTTTCAACTCTTCATTGTTTAACCGGTTGATCATGCCTGGTAACATAGGCGACACGTCAGAAACTCTTGTACGGGTTACATCCGCCTTCGGTATTTCTCTAACGACCTGCGGAGCGAATGGATTCTGCGAGATCACATAATTAGCCCCTTCTTCTTTTATTAAGCGACCCAGTACCGATCCGCCATCCTTCAAATAAAATATGGTAGATCCATACTGATCAGAGATGGTTTTGCTGGGATCAATGATCGCTTCAAGCATATCTTTCGGCGAAAAGCGGGTACCCACCTGCGTTAGATCCGGGCCTGATACACCCCCTTCTCCCTTCATGGTATGACAGGAAATACACATAGACGCCGCAAACATGGCCTTACCCTGGTCGAAATTACGATTGGTTAACCCGCTGTCAATTACAGGAAGCGCATCCTCCATCTTCCAATTTTTGCCCGGACCTTTCGGCTGAACCGCTGCATCTGCCATTTCATTTCCACTCCGGTTGGCGATGGAATCGCCCGAAATGGTATTAAAATGGGCGAATTCCGATTTTGGAACATTCGCAAGCGCATTGGTTCTTGATTTGTTGATGAAGCCCCTGAAACTATGGCCGCCTTTATAACTAAATGCCGAATAAAACCACTGGAAATACTTTTCCCTTAACTCAGGCGTCCACCCTGTTTTTGCTTCGCTTAGTACATTAGCATAGTAGGTTTGCTGCTGCGGCGGCACTTTCGACAGCATATTGGCGATATCCATGCCATACTGCGGGTTACGCATTATCAGGTCGGAAGAAGAAGTAAACGTTTTTTGGGTATCCTCATCTTTCGCTGTTGCCAGCAATGCCATTGTTTTTTCCACCGCTTTTGGCGCCTCCAGGTAAACGAGCACTTTGCTCAACTCCCGGTTTAGTTCATTTGTTTTTGCCGGGTATTGTGGGTCAAGATAGGCGATTGCTTTTTGTTTTGTTGCGGCATCGGGTTGACCCATGCGCAAAAATACCAGTTCAAAAGCGCGGGCAATATCTACCTGTTGCGACTCGGAAAGACCTTTATAATCAATAGCCGTTAATGAGTTTATTATTTGGCTTCCTAAACCGGCGCCGCCCTGCCTGGCTAATGCAATGAGGGCATTGGTGGCAATTACCGGATCTTTTTCATCCAATGCTTTTTGCTGCCACTCTTTTACGGGTTGATGTTCTACCGCAATACGAGCGGCATACCGTACAAAACGGTCGCTGTGCTTTAAATTAGGCCAGGCGAGTTCAATAGCGCCCGGCTTTGGATCGCCATGAAAGGCCTCTAACTCCTTACGCAGCTTACTCTCAGGTGTTTCTTCCACCTTGCTGCCTGCTATGTCATCCGTTGCAGGTTCTTTGTTGTCTTTATAATAAACCCTGTAAAAATCAGACTCCAACCTGCGTCCACCGGTCAAAAAATACATGGCGCCATCGGGTCCAATTGCTCCATCTGTTAATGGCAACGGCGAACCGGAAAGAAATTCTTCGCCTGTTGCTTTATAAGAAGCGCCATTGGGTTCCAGGTGAATGGCATAGATGATGCCGAAACTCCAGTCGAATGCAAACAAAGTATTTTTATACTTTTCAGGGAAACGGGCTTTTCCACCATACATGAGGTTAGTAGGTGAACCCTGACCGATATTGAGTACCGGCGGTAAATTGTCGGGGTAGGCCGGAGACCATTTACTGTTTCCTGTACGCCACCCGTATTCGCTACCACTGGTTACATGGCAAATGCGTGTTGGGCGATACCAGGGTGTGCCAAAATCCCACTCCATATCCGAATCGTAGGTAAATAAGTCGCCTGCTGCGTTAAAAGCAATGTCAAACGGATTGCGGTAACCCGAGCTGATCTGTTCCCATCGGTTGCTTTCGGGGTCAACTTTCGCAATCCAACCACCGGGAGCTCTACGGTCAGTGGCATGTCCGTTAGGATCTGTGATCAATGGAAAAAGATTGTCTTCTTTCCAATTGGAGGGTAAACGGTAAGCGTCTAAAGTTGGTATATTGGTGTGATTACCGCAAACCACATACAATGATTTTTTATCGGGAGCCAGTATTACACTGTGCGGGCCATGCTCGCCATCTCCTTCCAGCGATTTAAGTAAGGTCACTTTATCAAACTGATCGTCTCCATCGGTATCCTGGAGGCGGTACAAGCCACTTTGCCTAAGCATCGCATCCTTGTTCCTGTTATTTACCATTACGTATAAACTGTTGAATGCATATAGCAAGCCGTGAGCAAACCCAATACTTGCTTTTTGCGTCGTATCGGAGGCAGACGTTGTGTCCGTTGTGATGATCAGTTTTTCAATAGTGGTTTTGCCGGTGTCGCCGATAGCGGGCACTTTCAGGCGGTATAATGCTCCGTACTGGTCGGAAGCGATGATACGTCCCTTATCGTCGAAGGTCATTGAAACCCATGATCCATCTTCATTTTCAGAGGGACCAAACAAACGTTCGGCATGAAAACCGGCGGGTAATTTTAATTTTTCTACTTTGGGGTCTACAGGGCCTGCAGCTGTTGCGGGGCTTTTATCATTATTACAGGAAAAAAGCACCAGGGCAAAGGCAGCGATTGTTACAAAGGATTTCACTGGCAAAAAATTTTGATACATAAAATAATACAATAATGTTTACTTGAGGCAATTCCACAAAGAAGGCGGAATTTTTTAGTATCTCAAAGATTAGTATTTTCTTTTAACGAACCTACCTGTACTGTAGGGTATGATAATATTTTCCAAAATAAAAGCGAAATGCCCGTTAAAAGATGAGCGATTTTATTATATGAGAAACTTGTCGAAGGTAATGAAGCGAAAATAAAACGGGATTTTTTTAATTGGAGTAGCGCATAGTGTGCATTACCATCGAAGGTGAGTAAACCTCAACATACAAAAGAGAATTGTTAGTCCAGGTATTTTTTATATACGGACTTGTACCCCAAAAGGAGCGCGAACGGAGCGAGAATGCCGAAAATAATTTTCTGCACCAGGTAGGGCGGTTTTGCCAGGCGGAATACCCGCGAAAATGCATTTACGGTGAGTGCCAACTGTAATATACCAGGCACACCGTTTTCATCTGTTTTATGATCATTGGCGAGCCCGGTGAAGGTCTCAAATAAGTTTTCTGAATTCATGGCGGGGCGAACTTTCCAATTTACCAGGGTAGCGTCTTCCGACCTGTTCCACATAGCATGTACTGTATTTCGGGAAACATGCAGGATATCGCCTTGCTGCAAAGTTTTTACCTGGCCGTCTATTTTCACTGTCAGTTCACCCGATAGTACCGTGAAATCTTCTTCCTGGTAGGGATGGTAATGTAAGGGCGGCTCTTTTGACATTGCGCCAAAGGTGGATTCCATTTCGAGCAATGCCCCACCTGTATCTTTGGCAGTTTGAATAAACCGGATGCTTTGCCCGGTTTTAGAATTCGAAATCGTTTTGTTAGGGATTGCCATATTGTAATTTTATATTTTTCCCAACTTTAAAGTGAGGGATAAACCCGTCCTGCAGAACGGGCGGCATATCCCACACTTACCATTTCCAGGGAAATTCATCCTCATTTTATTTCAGCCATCCATTGTTGCGCAAATGCCCTTGCTGGTTCAACGACTTCCTTTCCTGCCCGAAAAGCCATTTTCCACCGGTTACCCTTTTTTTCGTACGCCGGGTTCACAAAAATCTTTTTCCCATTCTTATCTATAACAGCCGCATTAAAATCTATATCGTTGGTTTCAGTCAAAAACTGTTCTAAACGAACTTTTACAAACAAGAGTGGGTTGGAGGGGTATTTCGCCTCCCAATCCTTAAGCTGGGCCTGGTTCGATTGTTCTATTGACTGCTGCAACACATCGAAGTTCTTCGTGTACGCCTTAATGTATTTATTTTCGGGATCTTCAGCATCTTTTAAGTTTTGCTTAGCTGCCTTAACCCCCTCCTCAAATATAGGCTTAAGGTCGGGTGTTGCTTTATTAAGATTATCCTCCGCAGTTTTTACAAATTCCTTCGCCTGCTGTATCATATTAGCTCGCAGTTCTGTGGGAGTCTCAGGCTTTTTAACAGCTTCCGGCTTATGCTGTTCCTTAAGTGCGGCATACTCCTGTTTGAAATGTTCGGAAACGGTATATGCCTTTAAATACAACAGCAGATCTTTTGCCAGTGCTGTGCGGTTACCCACGGCTATGTCTTTTAGATTACGCACACCATACACATCAATATATCCTCCGAGTATACTGTTGCATATCTTTTTGTCGGCTTCCGCTTTATCAATACCCAACTGCTTTAAAAAATCGTCGTTCAACCGGTTGATTGTAAACGCATAAATAAGCAACGAGATGATGGTAACCAGGGAAAAAACGCTGCACACGCGCAGCAACATTTTCACGTTTTTAAAGATTAACTTTTTCATTTTATTTTTTTTAAGAATTAACGACTGAGTAATGATCAGATCAACAACCCGGTGTATCGCATGATGAATGATACATCGTCTGTAACAGCACTGGTTACTATACCGGGCTCCGGCTTAATGGTGCTTTTTTCTCCCACCATCCTTTTACTATCAGCATTTCCGGCGTGTGCCAGGTTGATAGACAACATCAATGGAAAACCAGCTACCATCAACAACACATGTAAAGCAAATTTGAAT
>DASUFG010000126.1:0-2470 GCA_036274715.1 Agriterribacter sp. | reverse complement strand
CAACGGGGCCACATCCACCAACCGATTTATAAGGTCCCTGCGTGATCGTCATTGATTTTTTTTCCGACGTTTAAATGCCAAAATATTATTGCGTGTGTGAATGACGGGCTGATCCCCGTAAATTTTACGACGGGTCGCGGTATGTGTCGTTATAGTTGAACCTGTTAAAACACGCACCGTAGGGCTTTTGATAGAAATTCTTTTTGATTTACCCCGGAAATAAGCATATATTCAATCACTCCTACCTTCTGAAATAAACCTTCCTACTGAAATGGATACGATTCCTTCACTTAAACATTTTTAATTATGAAACAGATTTTAAGGGCGTTTGTGCTCTTCGCCCTGGTTACTGCCTGTAACAACAAAACCAATGAGCCCGCAAAGGAAGATGCCATACCTCCATCGGAAGCAGCAACCATGAAACCATCTGAATTTGCAGACGCCAGTTATGCCGATTATGGCAAGCGCTTTATCTCTAATTTCTCAAAAGGTGATATTGACGCCTGGACGAATGACCTGGCCGATAACGCTGTATTTGCATGGAGCAGCGGCGACAGCGTTGCCGGTAAAGCCGCTATTGGAACATATTGGAAGGAACGCTGGGCCGTGCTGGACTCCATCACTTTCAGCAACGAAATTTGGTTGCCCATTACAGTAAACCAACCACAATCAATCGAAGCTCCCGGAACCTGGCTATTAGGCTGGTACATGTTTAACGAGAAATTTAAAAACGGTAAACGTGTTATTCAATTTGCCCACGATGCTATGCATTTTAACAGTGACAATAAAATAGACCGCGTGGTGCATTATGTAGACATGGCGCCCATCCGCGCTGCGCTGGGGAAATAATATTTACCGATCTAAAAAAGGCATAAAAATCAGATGATTCTTTATGCCTTTTTTATTACTACCAGTAGATGCATCGGTGAGTAAAAGATAATATCCGGTTTAGCAAACAGTACGGGAATACATTAAAACCTATATCGTAGCCATATCAATAACAAACCCGTACTTAATATCACTTCTTTCCATTCTTTCAAACGACTTGTCTACCTCTTTAATATCGATCACTTCTACATCTGCGGTAATATCATGGGCGGCGCAATAGCCCCAAAGTAGATACCACCGCACCCTACCACCCGATTATTTTTTGTATGTTTAACAGAAAAACTGGATGAAGAAAATATGCTTTTCGTCACTACTATTGATCGTTCTTTTAACTACTGGATTTTATCGTGCCATCGCTCAGCAAAAAAAATTAGTCCCACCTAATATCATTTTTATTCTTGCAGATGATATGGGCTACGGTGATATTGGTGCGTTTTACCAGGACCTACGCAAACAAAAAAACGATCGGTCCGAACCGTGGATGTCAACCCCTAACCTCGATAAACTCGCTACCTCTGGTGTAATGCTCACCGAACATTATTGCGGGGCGCCTGTATGTGCGCCATCAAGAGCATCATTATTTTCGGGCCTGAGCCAGGGGCACGCCAACGTAAGAGATAATCAATTTGATAAAGCACTTGCCGATAACTATACGCTTGGAAACATCATGCAGAAAGCCGGTTATGTCACTGCCGCTATCGGCAAATGGGGTTTGCAGGGAGAAGTAAACGGCGAAGAGCCTAATTGGCCGGCTTATCCTCTAAAAAGAGGATTTGACTATTTTTTAGGTTATGTGCGCCACAGGGATAGGCATGAACATTACCCGAAGGAAGGATTGTACAGGGAGAAAAAACAGGTGTGGGAAAATGATAAAAACATAACATCGGTGTTGGATAAATGTTATACCGGCGATTTGTGGACCGCTGCGGCTAAGCGATGGATTGTGAAGCAACATCAAAAAAATAAAAACATTCCATTCTTTTTATACCTGGGTTTTGATACACCCCATGCAACATTGGAACTGCCCACCCAGCAATATCCTTCAGGTAGCGGGCTCAAAGGCGGCATGCAATGGCTGGATGAACCCGGGCACATGATCACCACTGCTTCAGGAGTTCCTGATTCGTGGATACACCCAGACTATATAAACGCCACATGGGATGACGATAAAAATGCAGCTACACCCGAAGTTGCCTGGCCGGAGACTTATAAAAGATATGCTACGGCAATACGTCGTATTGACGACCAGGTAGGCGACTTAATGCAATTATTAAGCGACCTGGATATTGATAAAAATACCATGCTTGTCTTTACTTCCGACAATGGACCTTCGCAGGAATCTTATCTTCCCAAAGAATACGTGTCGAACGAAGCCGACTTTTTTAACAGTTTTGGCCCCTTTGATGGCATTAAAAGAGATGTGTGGGAAGGCGGTGTGCGGGTACCCACGATCGTGGTTTGGCCTTCTCACATAAAATCCTCATGGAAAATAAAGGCACCTTCTGCTTTCTATGACTGGTTGCCTACATTTGCCAATGCCGCTGGGCAACCCGCACCTGCTTTCAGTGACGGACAAACGCTG
>DASUFG010000125.1:0-3283 GCA_036274715.1 Agriterribacter sp. | reverse complement strand
CAATGGCTTCGCCCGATGCAGAGTTAGTTATTGTACCCGAAATCTTTACCTCCTGGGCAAGCAGGTACGCCGGGGAAAATA
Source organism: Agriterribacter sp. (assembly GCA_036274715.1). Classification (GTDB taxonomy): domain Bacteria; phylum Bacteroidota; class Bacteroidia; order Chitinophagales; family Chitinophagaceae; genus Agriterribacter. The sequence goes on along the minus strand of DASUFG010000125.1, from coordinate 3,202 downwards.
ACAGGAATAAAATGAAAATATTTTTCATCGCAGTGATTTGTAGTGATTTGAAAGAAATTATTTTTTTAAATGATCATAGCCTTCCGGAAGGCGTGTATATCCATGATGCACAATTCGATCAGCAAGATTTTGATAATAGCCCGGGTCAGTGGGGGTAAAAGTGTTCAACCCATCTACATACCGGTTATACAGGCAAAACAGTGCCGCTATAAGCACCGTATCGTGAATTTCAATATCAGTTGCGCCTGCAGCTTTGGCGTCAGCCACCAGTTCTTCAGTAACCTGCTTGCCACTTTCCCGCACTTTGGCAGTTATAGCCAGCAGTGCTTTCATTTTATCGCTCACCTGTGCGCTGGCGCTATCTTTAAGCACCTGGGCAGAGGTTTCACTTTCGCCCAGAAGTACATTAGCAGCCGCAACATGCGCGGTGGTGCAAAACCTGCACTCATTGCCCGAACTTACCAGGGAAGCAATAAGCTCCCGCTCGCCTTCAGATAAGGTGGAAGGCCCGCGAAGTAAAAATTGAGTGAGTTCGCGAATGGGCTGCGCTGAATCTTTACGATACTCCAACAACCCGGTGATCCCCGGTAGATGTGGTTCTACTTCAATATATGGCATAAAATAGTTGATTAACAGATTTAATAATGCATCTATACAGGAAATGTTACAGCAGTCGGGTGATGTACGATGCGCTGAGTTGAAATGAGCATGCCATGTCTGCCATACTCATCATCAAAAAATAGAATTCACGCGAAGGATACATTGGGAGGGTGAAATAAACAATCCAAATCTGTATGAAAAAGTGTGGAGGAAAAAAGGTGTTCAATACTATCATTTATTGCAATGACAGAATAGGGTGTAAATAATAATTCCTGTTGATCGTATTCGGCAGAGATTCCGATTTTCTTGCCATTTGCGTCATCTCCTTTTTGGGAGGTCGAGGGAATATCGCCTAGCTGCTTCGCATATTTATCCCTGGCATCATTCAGTTTTTTACGATTTTCATTTCGAAGACAAAGAAGGTATATCGTGTCATTGGTTATTTTACACTTCACGTAATTGAAGTGTGCTCCACCTCTTTCTATCTCCCCATCACACCTCACATATTCACTCCTGTTTACCGGAAAAGAAAACGACGTCGGTACTTTGATCAACACCAGGTCGGCTTCGGAATAGTTACCGCTTTCTATCATTTGTGAAGTTTGACTGGCATTCCGCCGCTCCAGTAGTTGTAAAAGCATGGTATATCCTACCAGGTTAAAGAGGTAAACAGAAAGCAGTAATATGGCGAAACTCTTTTTCAGAAAGCTTAAATAATAAACAATAGTAATTGTTTTATTTGACAGAATTTTAATATAGCCGGAATAAAAATAAAAAGAGGGAAAAATTCCCTCTTCGTTTATAGTTCAAATGCCAAAATTGTCTTATATACCAATTTCTTCAATTTTAAATTTCAATAAGCCAACAGGTGCTTTAATCTCCGCAACTTCGCCCACTTGTTTGCCCAAAATACCCTGACCTATAGGCGAGGTTACAGAAATTTTCCCCGATTTAAGGTCTGCTTCCTTTTCGGAGACCACCTGGTAGGTTACTTTTTTCCTGGTATTCAGGTTGGTTAGCGTTACCCTGGTGAGTATGCTTACTTTACTGGTATCAATACTGTCAATTTCAATAATACGTGCATTGGCAATTTCACCTTCCAGTTTGGCGATCCTCGCTTCCAGCATGCCCTGTGCTTCCTTTGCTGCGTCGTACTCAGCATTTTCCTTCAAATCGCCCTTTTCTCTTGCCTCGGCAATGGCTCTTGAAGCAGCAGGACGATCAACGCTCCTCATTTTTTGTAGCTCACTTTTCAGTTGTTCCAATGTTTCGTGCGTAACATACATTACTTCACTCATGGCTAACTTCTTTTTAGGTTATTAAAAATAAAAAAATAACAACGCCTCAAACGGTTGTCTGAAGCGTTGCAATTAAGTATGGCTGTAAAAATACAAAAAAACCTTTTTAATTCAGTAATCAGAACCCGGTCAAATAAAAAAAAAGAGGGAAAATACGTTGCAGGGAAATACACTTCATATGTGCAATTTATCCAGTATTACCTTCGACATCTTATAAAAAGCCTCATGGCTGTACCCGGCTATATGTGGCGTGAGAATCACATTGGGTTGGGCCGACAACCAGTCAACCTGCAGCTTTTCTGCTGTGGTATAGGTATCCAGTTTTTCATTTTCCAGCACGTCCAGCCCCGCACCGGCTATTTTATTCGTTTTCAGAGCGTTGATAACCGCATTGGTGTCGTGTACCTTGCCCCGGGAAGCGTTCAGAAAAAAAGGTTGCTTCTGTAACGCATTAAAGAAAATATCATCGGCCATATGAAAAGTTTCATCGGTAAGCGGCAGGTGCATGCTTATTACATCTGCATATCGGGCAATCTGTTCAGGCCCAGCTTCATGTACCCTATCTTTGGCAAACCCAAATTTGTACTTATCGTATGCCAGTATTTCTACGTCGAAAGACGATAGCACTTTAGCGAATGCGCCACCAGCATTGCCAAAACCAATAATGCCTACCGTTTTACCAGTAAGCTCTATTCCACGGTTGGCATCCCTTATCCATTTGCCTTCAGCCACTTCCTGCCTGCTGGAACAAATTTTATTCATCAGGCACAACAATACGCCGAGTACGTGTTCGCCCACGGCATTTCTATTTCCTTCGGGACTGCTTTCACATTGTATTCCTTTGCTTTGGGCATACGGCACATCTATCAATTCCATGCCACTCCCCAAACGCCCAATCCATTTTAAATGCGGCGCATTATCCAATATGGCGCGATCAATCTTAAGTCTGGTAGTAACAATCAACCCCTCTGCCTCTGCTATCTCATCCCCCAGTTCGTTATAAGTGATTTGCGGTTTATAAACCACCGCGTAGTTCTTTTGCTGCAAAGTGTCTAACAGGTAAGGATGTGCTTTGGCAGTAATGATTACCTTTCTCATATAATGTGTATTCCAGCTTAATGTTTTAATGCAAATGTTGAATAATTATTTCTCCGCCGGCAAGTTCAAGGCTACTTCATGCCAAATCCTAATGCCACAAAATCGGTTACACTTAACTGTTCTGCCCGCTTGTCAAAAATCGGTTTTTTAAGCACTTCTTCGTCAAATAAATTCCTTACGGCGTTGCGCAAAGTTTTGCGCCGTTG
>DASUFG010000124.1:0-3986 GCA_036274715.1 Agriterribacter sp. | reverse complement strand
CGGAGGTTGGTGAGTAACGGAAAATGCGGGGCGCAGGAATGGCTTGATATTATGCATGAAGCGCACAAATTACATATTACCACCAGCGCTACCATGATTTTTGGTCATGTAGAGACTCTTGAGGAGCGCTTTGAACACCTGGTAAAGATCAGAGAAGTGCAAAGCCGAACGCCAGCAGATGCAACAGGGTTTTTGGCATTCATTCCATGGACATTCCAGGATGTGGATACCCTGCTTACACGCATACGTGGCGTGCATAATCTGACTACCGCCGAAGAGTATATACGCATGATCGCACTTTCACGCATCATGCTGCCTAATATTAGAAACATCCAGGCTTCCTGGCTTACTGTCGGTAAAAAAACGGCCCAGGTATGTCTCGAGGCTGGCGCCAACGATTTTGGAAGTATTATGCTTGAAGAAAATGTAGTAAGCGCTGCAGGCGCACCCCATAGGTTCACCTATAAGTCTATACAGGATGCCATCCGTGAAGCGGGTTTTGTGCCCCAGTTGAGGAACCAACAGTACGAATGGCGCGAGATACCTGAATGTATTGAAGAGCAGTTGATTGATTACTAAAGACGATAAAAAAATAGTGAGGGAGAACTCAATTGGCAGCCCATCACTCACTACTGATTATTAAAAGGATTACATGTTCGATTACTCTGCAGCGGGTTGATTGCTCACCACCAGCCTGAATCCATTTCCATGTATATTCACTATTTCAATATTAGGATCTTCTTTCAGGTATTTTCTGAGTTTGGCAATGTAAACATCCATACTACGGCCATTGAAGTAAGTATCACTTCCCCAAATGCGTTTAAGCGCGATCTCCCTCGGTAACAAGTCATTTTTATACTCCGCAAGCATTTTCAACAACTCATTTTCTTTGGGTGATAAGGTCTGTGTTTTTCCGGCTATGATCAGTTCCCTGAGTTTGGGATTAAAATGATAATTACCCAGGTCGAACTCCACGTTGACAGACTCCTTATTCATGTCCTCGTTGCGCTTGAGTATCGCTTTAATTTTCAGGAGTAATACTTCGCTGTCAAAGGGCTTGGTGATATAATCATCCGCACCTAATTTATAACCTTGTATAATATCGTCCTTCATTGTTTTTGCGGAAAGGAAAAACAATGGAATATCAGGATTAATATCTCTTATTTCTTCTGCCAGCTTAAAACCATCCATATTAGGCATCATTACATCCAGCAGGCACAATTCGAATTTTTCGCGTTGAAAGGCTGCCAGCCCCAGGCGTCCATCTCTCTCCAGTGTTACATCGTAATCATTCAATTCAAGATAATTCTTCAATACCAATCCCAGGTTCTGATCATCCTCGCATAACAGGATTTTGTGCTTTTGTGCTTCCATAATTCAAACATTTAGTGGCAAATAAATATAATTCGTTTCCGCTTTATAATAAAACGCGGATAAACTTTTGTTAAAAGGCTTTAAATATACGAATCTTTATTTTTGCAGGTAAATAAAACGATCATGCGATTAACTCCCGAAAACAGGTTTAGAAAACTGATCATCATAGGCGATAGGTTATTGGTAAAACCGCTTCAATCCAATCAAAAAACAGACAGTGGTTTATACCTGCCACCCGGTGTGCAGGAAAAAGAAAAAGTGCAGCAGGGGTATGTAATTAAAACCGGTCCCGGGTATGCCATTCCTATGCCGGTCGAAAGCGAGTCGTGGAAGCCCGAAGAAGAGCAGGTTAAATATATTCCACTCCAGGCCAGGGAAGGCGACCTGGCAATTTTTCTCCTCAACTTGGCTACCGAAGTCATGTATGAGAAGGAAAAATATTTCATCGTTCCTCAAAGTGCGATATTGATGTTGGAAAGAGAAGAAGATTTTTAAGCTTTCACCGGTCTTAGTAGTTCCAATCCATTAACTTTCCTTAAATATTTTTTATGCCCGATAAAAATACATTTATAGAATCCATTACGTCCGGCTATCGATTTAAAGGCGAAAGTTTTGCTATAGGCACGGCTATGCTCAATGGTGAAGTACTTCATCAAGCCATTGTTCACCTTCCCTTGCAAACAATGAACCGCCATGGCTTGATTGCAGGCGCCACGGGCACAGGCAAAACGAAAACGTTGCAGGTATTGGCAGAAGGCTTAAGCGATGCCAGTGTGCCGGTGTTGTTGATGGATATTAAGGGTGATCTGAGCGGAATAGCACAGCCTGGTGTGCTTAACGACAAAATTAAAGAGCGTTATACCAAAATGTTGATGGACTATGAACCCAAACCTTACCCTGTTGAACTCATGAGCCTGAGCAATGAGCCGGGAGTTCGGTTACGGGCAACAGTGAGTGAGTTCGGCCCTATTCTCATTTCAAAAATTCTGGGCTTAAACGATACGCAACAGGGGCTGGTGGCGATGATTTTTAAATATTGTGATGATCAGAAAATTCCCCTGGTCGATCTGAAGGATTTTACCAAAATGCTCCAGTATATCGGTAATGAGGGCAAAGCCGATATTGAAAAGGAGTACGGCAAAATATCTACCACCAGTACCGGCACCATATTGCGGAAGGTGATAGAATTGCAACAACAGGGTGCGGAAGTTTTTTTTGGCGAGCCTTCCTTTGAAGTAGATGATTTAATGCGTATTAGTGATGACGGTGGCGGAATGGTAAATATATTGAGGGTAACGGATATGCAGAACCGCCCTAAGCTCTTTTCAACGTTTATGTTGCAACTCCTTGCTGAGTTATATGCGGCTTTGCCTGAAGCTGGTGATCTTGATAAGCCGAAGTTGGTATTATTTATAGATGAAGCGCACCTGGTGTTCCAGGAGGCGACTGCCGCACTTCTGCAGCAAATAGAGATGGTAATAAAACTCATCCGCTCCAAAGGTGTGGGTATTTTCTTTTGTACACAAAATCCCCAGGACATACCCGCACCGGTGCTGAGCCAGTTAGGTTTAAAAATTCAGCATGCATTGAGGGCTTTTACAGCCGTTGATCGAAAAACGATTAAGCAGGCGGCTGAAAACTACCCCGAAACGGAGTATTATACGGTAAACGAGCTCATTACCGAATTGGGCATTGGCGAAGCGTTGATTACACTGCTTAATGAAAAGGGTATTCCTACACCGTTGGTACATACTATGCTCACGGCTCCCCGATCAAGAATGGATGTGCTTACAGATACTGAAATCACGTCACTCACGGCAAAATCAAAGCTGGCAAAAAAATATGAGCAAAGCATTGATAATGAAAGCGCATACGAAATAGTTTCAGGAAAATTGGCGGAAGCTGAAAAGAACTCAACCGAAAAAGCGGTTAATTCGCCAGCTAAGTCCGAACCTTCAACACTCGATCAAATCCTGAACAATCCTGCTGCCAGGCAAATGCAGAGAACAGCTGCTTCTATTATTACAAGAAGCCTGTTAGGTGCCTTAGGCTTGGGAGGAAGGCGCAGTTCTAAAAAGAGAACCAGCTGGTTTTGAGCGGGTTAAAGAATCTTAATAACAGAGACACGAAAGGTTTTGATTTTTTATAAAAACCCTAATTGATCAACTGTATAAAATATTAAGTGAATACCACTAAAAGGGTATTGTTCGAATATAGAACCTTCCTATCTTTGACTCGGTTTTTCATAGGATATTGGATTTTAAAAACGGGCTGGATTTCTATCCTGGCCCTTTTTTTTTATACTTAATTTTCCGCCAAATCCCATCTCGCTCATTTCCAGGTATTTTTCTGAAAGCAGGTGCTCCACCACCCTCCATACCTTTTTTTCGTCAATGATATCTAGTTGATTCATAAGCTCGTGCATGGTTAATGGCCCCTGAAACAAGGCTTTGGTAATGGCCGATCTGAGCGCTGAGAAATCTTTTTGAGCAAGTGCATTTTTTTTATTTTCAAGGCAATTGTCACAAATTCCACAGGCTTTGGCGGCAGAGTCATTGAAATAATTGGCTATAACCTGGGCCCGGCAGTTGGTAGTATTACCCGCATACCCG
>DASUFG010000123.1:0-2822 GCA_036274715.1 Agriterribacter sp. | reverse complement strand
AATGCTGCATAGTATTCTTGCAGTACAAGAGTGCGACGCAACAGTGGCTTAATAGTAGTACATCAGGTCGTAATATAATAAAGCACCCCAATTGATAAACCGGGGTGTATTATTTTTAATACGTATGTTACCGTCCCGCTTCGTGGAGACATGAAACGGAAGTTGGAAGCTGGTTCGTAAAGACACGAATCAGGACATCGGGATACTGCTCATTCCCCTTCAAACTGAAATATCTTTTTCATCAGCACCCATTTCTCGCCCGGCTTTGCCCAGGGGATGGCTTGTTGATATTTCCACATCAGTGTTTCCCAATCCTGTACTTCGGGGCAATGGGCATCTAACTGTTTCTTTTTTTCGAAAGTGAAATGATCGTCCGTTTCGAGTATCATAAACATCCGGTTGCCGGTGCGGTATATTTCTATATTGCTGATGCCTGCATCAAGATCGTTTTGCCGAACTTCCGGCCAGCCCGCACCGGGTTTGTGCCAGTTTTCATATTCCTCAATGCTTTTGGGGTCATCTATAAGATCAAGCGTAAGACAAAATTTTTTCATATTATTTTTTAGTGTGTATCTGCCATTTGAAATGATGATATTTTATATGTGCTGCTGTGACCTCAGCTTTCTAATCACTATTTAATCTTCTGCTCTCTAATTTTTCATAATAATAATGAAGCATAGTTATCTATTTGAACCAGGTATTAAAAGAATCAATGGTTTGCCGGGCGGCGGTATCGCTATCGGGCCATGGAAAAATTTCGGCCGACAAATATCCTTTGTACGATATGGATTGCAGGGCTTTGGTAATGCCATCCATAGCCGTGTGCCCCATACCCATGGCGCGCCGGTTACTGTCGGCAAAGTGCACATGTCCAATAAAGCTGCCATACTGTTCAATAGTACCGGGTATCGACTGCTCTTCAATATTCATATGAAACAGGTCGGCCAGCAATTGAATATTGTTTGTATCAAGCGTTTTTAACCAGGCAACGGCATCCGCGAAGCAATTGAATATATTGGTTTCATAGCGGTTCAATGGCTCGTATATCAGGCGTACACCTTTCTTTTCAGCCCGGCTGGCTAATATGCTTATCCCTTCACTCAGCCATCGTAAAGCAATCGTTCTTTCTACGCCCTGTGGTATATTGCCCTGCATGGAACCAATAATAACAGGCGCTTTGAAGCCTGCGCCAAAATCAATCATTTCACTTATAAACGCTGTGGCACGGGCACGCACTCCGGCATCCGGATCGGTAAGCGTTAAACCCTGCACCACTTTGCCGGCGCCTGTTCCCACCGCACAAACTTCTATATCATATTTTTCAGTGAATTTTTTTAAGGCGTTGAAGTCAACCGCGTTTCCCGAAGCTGTAAAAAGTTCTACGGCATCAAATCCCAGTGCCGCAGCTTTTTCCATTCCAGCTTCCAGGTCTTCCCAGTATACCCAGGGCCCGGTTTTAATTTGTGGGACTAAAGCAATGGTTACTGCTGATTTCATCACCGTCATTTTAAATGGTAAAATCAACCATGATCTTGGTTATGTTACCGCGGTTTTCCGACCAATCTTTAAGGGCATCTCCTGCGTTGTCTAAAGAAACGGTTTTTGATATTACTTCATCTACCGGAAATTTTCCCGATTCAAGATAGCTGATTACATCGGGGAAATCACCCAGACAATTACGGGAACCCAATATTTCAATTTCCTTTCTCACAAATGTGCCGGTATTGTATTCCACTGGCTTTTTGCCATAGCCAATGTATACCACCCGTCCTGTATAGGCCACCAGGTCAACTGCCGCGCGGTAGGTTTCATTGTTGCCCACAGCTTCTATAATTACATCGGGTCCATCGCCATGGGTGAGTTCATCCAATCTGTCTTTTAAATGAGTAGTGGCACTGTTAATGGCTTCAGCAACTCCTACTTTTTTGGCAATCCCGGTTTTATAATCACTTATATCCGATGAAAAAACATTGGCTCCTCTGCTCAACGACCCCGCAATGGCGCCCAACCCTACAATACCGCAACCCATCACAAGCACGTTGTCACCCTTGTTCACCCTGCCCCGGGCCGCAGCGTGAAAGCCTACCGTAAGCGGTTCAATCAATGCCAATTCTTTTAACGACAAGGTTACGGAAGCGTGTAGTTTTTCCCAATGAATGCTGATAAATTCCGTCATAGCGCCCGGGCGCCTCACCCCCATGGTTTTATTGTCAACACAGGCATTGGGGCGGCCTTTGCGGCAGGCAATGCAAACACCGCAGTTAAGATAGGGGTTGATGGTTACTTTCATTCCCGGTTGAAAAATGGCAGGTACATGCTTTCCCGTTTTTTCAATGGTAGCGCCCACTTCGTGTCCCAGCACATTGGGATATTCCTGCATTTCAAAAAGTCCCTTAAAACCATTCAGGTCACCACCGCAAAAGCCCACCATGCTGATACGCAGCAATACTTCATCATCGGATGGCACGGGCATCGCTATTTCGCGGATTTCCGTTTTTCCGGGTTCAACTAAAACTAATGCTCTCATATTATGACATCATTTTTGTTTAGGGATATTGTTTTCGCTTTGTCCTTCAAACCACATCTGGTTTTTTACAGGGGCTACCAGGGTATGAATATCTTTAAGCAACTGTTCAGGAATATCAAGGTCCGCCGCCGCAATATTTTGTTTCACCCGTTCCGTTTCACACATGCCCGTAATGGTGCTGGCGATGTGCGGGTGCGCGATGGCGTAAGATAATGCCACATCGCTCAGTGCTAAGCCATATGGTTTACAGAGGCTGATCAGCGCCGGTTGAATGGCGATCATTTCTTTTGGCGAC
>DASUFG010000122.1:0-14082 GCA_036274715.1 Agriterribacter sp. | reverse complement strand
GTATACATGTTGGTTCAGTAGTTCTAAGCAAAAGCCAGGTTGAAAAAATACACGAGGCTATAAAGAATTCGTTGGAAACAAGAAAGTCTTTTCTGCAAAAAGGATATAATCTCAAGCAATTGTCGGAAGACACCTGCATTCCAATCCATCATTTATCGGCATTTATTAACCAGTTTTACAGCACTCATTTCAATCATTTAATCAATGAGTACCGGGTGCGTCATTGCGAAGGTAAAATAAGGAACGGCGAATGGAAATCAAAAACGCTGGAGGCCATTGCCGAGGAATCCGGATTTAATAACCGAAATACCTTTACTTCGTCTTTTAAGAAGGTAACCGGATGTAATCCATCTGGATTTTTGCAAACCGTAAAGCAACATCAAATTGCTTAGTTCATCATCTTTTTTGAAATGCTGCGGAATGTTACCAACTATTTCATACGATCGCACTTATAATACTTGCCGGATTTTGTTAAATTGGTGAACCGGAATCTGTTTTTCGTCTATTGCACCCAGCATGCCGCGACAATCATCCGTGAGTACATGGTATCTTAAGGAATTCGACACTGCTTTTTTACATGAATAAAGTACTAAAAACTACAGCGGCGTTAATTTTACCGGTTTTCATGTGCGTGGCTGCTGTATCGCAGTCAAAGGATACGCTTTTTTTTAATAATGGCGATGTTATGGTGGGGGAACTTAAAAATCTCACACTTGGCAAGTTCCAGTTTGATTCGGACAATCTCAATATCATTACCATCAAAATAAGCAAAATAAAAACCATTCATGCGGTTGCACATATTTACAGGCTTGTTACCATTCATCGTAAAATTTATTACACTACGATCGAACCAGCCGGAAAAGGTGATATCATCATAAACGTTGATGGAGTGAAGCAAACGATGCTGATCACTGAAATCACTTCCATAACACCGTTGAACAGCAAAACGGGGGCATTTTGGGAAGGAAATGTATCCCTGGGGTATTCCTATACCCGTTCAAGCAAGGTGGGAAGAATAAATAGCGGTTTTACGGTGGGATGTTATACCCGGAAACTTGAATACATCCTCCAGGGGTCCGTGATCTTAACCCAGGCAGATAGTGCTTTGGAATTTGACAATGGTTCCTCTACCCTTTTTACCAATTACCTTCTTACTCCCTTTTGGAACGCAAGCGTTTTTGTGACTTACCAGCGAAACCTGGCACAAGGCCTCGCACGCCGCTTCCAGGAGGGAATTGGAGGAGGGATTAATGCCATTTCATCATCCAGTATTCGAACAAAACTTGTAACAGGACTTGTTTTTAACCAGGAATTAAGTGTGGAGAACGTAAAAACACCTACACAAATGGAACTTCCGTTGATCTTGCTGTTCAGTTTTTTTCGCTTTAATAATCCCGACCTCAGCCTCAATCTTCAACAAAGCTTGTATGCGGGCATCACCCAAAAAGGACGTTTTAGACAAGATGCCCAGATCAACCTTACCTGGAAGATCATCAGCGACCTGCACCTCAATCTCCAGTTGTACGATAATTTTGATAACCAGCCCCCGGGCGAGAATGCAGCTAAAGCTGACTATGGGGTTGTATTTGGTGTAACCTATCGATTTTCTCAGTAACAGGTTCTTGGAAACAGCCCTTAAAATGCTTCAGCAAAACTGATATAAGTACCATTTGCACCACCTTCACCAAAGCCGAAATCTAACCTCAGGTTGGTATTGTGCTTGCTATCCATCTTTACCCGTATACCGAAACCATAGGACATTCTAAAGCCGTCAAACGTCAAATCGTTATAGGAGTGCGCCACCCGGCCCATACCCACCCATGAGGTGAGCCCAAACACACTCCAGATTGGTGCCCTGTATTCAACTTGCCCGTCTACCAATACATTGTCGCGGTATGCACCCAAATAATACCCGCGCATTCTGCTGTCGCCCCCCATCAATGAAAGTTCATAAAAGGGAACATCGCCATTTGCATACGAAGTGGCGGCCTGTATTGCGATTACATGGTTTAGCCAGGGATTAAAAAATTTCCGGGCATCAAATTCAAATTTATAAAACTGGTAGGCACTGCCGAGGAAGGTGGGATGCCAAAGGATGGTGGAAAGTATATATGCTCCTTTATAAGAATTATACCTGTTATCCCTGGTGTCGTAAGCGGCAGCTAATCCTAATCCGAGAGTAAACCCGCCGTCAGTTCCGGGTATGTTGTTTTTTATTAAAAAGCTGCTGCTGTCAATTTTCATGTCAAAATAATAGGAAACGTCCAGGGGTACACCTATATAAAGGTTTTTTGCGGCCAGAAACAGGTTAGCACTATTAAATTTAATACGGCTGTATTGCACCTCTTCCACATTCTCCCTTTTTACATCATTGCCTATTCCAAAAATAAATTCAGGCTGCTGCTTGAAATTAATATAGCTTAAGTTCACAAACTTGTTCTCGTTAAAAACCAATTCTGTAGAAACCGAGGCATTTATTCTCCCTTTAGTAGAAACGGTAGCCACCTCCGAGAGTTTAGATGGTTTAGAAATCGTGTCTGTTTTCGAAAGATTAAAAACGTTAAATTTTGCAAGTCCCAAAGTTGTCCCGGCTTCTGTTGAATAAGAAAAAATAGGAACCGGGTATTTTTTAAAAAAAGCTTCCGCCTTTTTATTAAAACTATTGAATTTAGAAGGGTTTTCTGCCGGCACGGAATCTGTCGCAACAGTCTCCTGTGCAAATGCCTTTACCTGGCAGATCAATAAAAAAACAATAATCGTATTTTTTATAATCATGGTCATAAAAAAATTGTTTAAAAACCTGATTCCAATCTTATAGGAAAGATATTGTTTTTTTATGTCAAGTAACTGGTTACATAATAATTTTGTTGCAGGTATATATCGGGCGACCAGCGAGGCCAAGCCCATTAACAAGGCTTAAGAAACCTGGCAAAACACAAAGCCCAAAACCGATAAGCGAAGTCCGAAAGAAGGTACCACAGTCCACTAAAAAGTTCTAAATAAATCCGGCAGGGCAGGAAAACGATTGACTGCCGAATCAAATTCACCTGACATTTAAAATACGCCCCTCATTTGTAATGCAACCCCGCAGACCTACTTCATCCCAAATAGCGTCACATCAGCCTGGCCATTCAGGAAGCCTTTGGTATCGTACCAGAATTCCGCCGATTTTATCTTTCGTTTACCTCCTCTCAAATCGATCACCCGGCTTTCGCCACCTTTAGGAATATTAAACCGGAGATTGATATTTTCGGGCGCACCACCATCATCGTATCGCACAATCATGCGTTGCATGTTTAACGGGGCATCTGTAACCTTAAATTTTAATCTCCTGAAATAATCATAAGGCCCTTTCACAAATATCGCATCATGATCCGCAGAATGTTTTGCATGGGTAGTGCCCAGCAGCCTCCAGGAACCGGGTACTCCTCCGCGTGGTTGGGCCACTTTTTGCCCGGCAACAAATTGCGATAAACCAACGAACAATATGGCCAGGCAGGTTATTTTTATGGTAACGATTTCCATCATCCTCGTTTTTGTAAGTTTTATATATTGGTCCTTCCCGGAATCATTAACGTATAAGTGCAGAAAGATCGGGGTTTAAAATAATATCCGTTCTCCGGTTCTCCAGCCGACCCTCTTCAGTGGCGTTGTCACCAAGCGGGTTATACATGGCCCTGCCCCCGGAGAAAAGTCTTGTGGGGTCAATGCTATAGTCATCTTGCAATACCCTCACTACAGCGTTTGCTCTTTCTGTACTAACGGACCAATTGTCTTTACTTTTCGATTTAACAGGTACATTATCTGTATTGCCCATGACTAATATTTTCTGGTTAGGATATTTTTGCAATTCTTCGGCAACTACTTTAAGGGCCTGTTTACCCTCCCATCCTACCGTAGTACTTCCACTGTTGAATACCAGATGATCGGGCATGGAAATGCGGATAAAACCATTATTGTAAGAAACATCAATACCTGCGTGTTTGAATTTTTCCAGCGAAACGGTCACTTTATCCATAAGCTGGTCCATGATGGCCACCTGCTCTTCAACTGTCTTATTAAATTCCTCTATTTTTTTGTTGGCAGCTTCACTTGCAATACGGCAGTCCGCCATATCCTTGCTATTTTGATGAAGTTCGGCTTTTAGCCCATCAATTGTATTATTATTGGCGGCAACCTGGGCGTTCAACGACTCCACCTGGCTATTGAGTGTTTGAATTTGCGCGTCTGCCTGTTCCAGCTTTTTAGATGTTCCGCAGGAAAATAAGGTTATTGCCGAAATAGCAAACAAACCTGTGCGTATTATTTTTTTCATGTGTTTATTTTTTTCGCATTTGTCAGGTGTAATCTTATACATGGTCATCGCTGTTGGTGATCTGCGCCAGCGAATATTAGTTCATTACATATTTTTCAACGGTAAATGTGCAGGCAACTATTTATCGTCTTCGCACCCGTAGCCTTTTCCGGTGTATATAAACCAAACTCCACAAACCATACATTCTCGCCCGCCTAGGCCCCTGTTTGGGAAGCAGGAGTATTACCGGCAGTAGTTTCATTTTTGGAATCTGTTTTAAAGAATTCCTCAAACTGTTGTTCCAGATCCGGGAAATGTTCTTTAAGCAATTGGGCTGCTTTATCTTTTAAATCAGCAAAATATGTTTTAGCCGATTCCGCCGAACTCTCCGCTTCGCCTTTTAGTTTATGGAATTTCGCCTTTATGCCATCCGCCAGTTTTTTCTTTTCTTCATCCGTCATACTGGTATACTTATAGGCTCCAAATGCGGCGGCAACGCCCAGGAGCAGGGTTGCCAGATGTTTATCACGCACGCTCATATCATATGATTTTAATGGTTAAGAAATGATGTAAATATGTTCTGCTTAAAACCTTTGTTCAATTGGAAATGTCATGTCTCAGATGTGAATTGCTGCAGTTTGTTACCTTTGCAAAACACAGGTTTGGGGTATACTATATCCAGGTTCTTAAGGGGGAGGGAATATAAAGCGCTTCAGAAAAGATAAGGTAATATATTAATTATTCACGTTTTTTTGCCGATTTCTTTAACAAAAAGAATGATGCAATAATATTAGATTTACAGCAGGAACAATGAACTGTCCCGTATCCCATTATCCTTTCGTCTGCCTTTGCATCTGTTATCGCTTCCCTGGATTATATTAGCGCTGTAATGGTATTGAGTATTGAAGAAATTAATAACAAAAGAATGAGCAATCATGAAACAGGTATTCTTTTTTGCTGTATTATTTATCGCGGCGACCGGCGCCACCCGGGCCCAGCTTGTACTCAAGCCCGCGGTAGGCATCAATCTCACGGACTTTTCCAAGAATCCCGGTTCCGGGGAATACCAGTCAAAAGTGGGATACCAGGTTGGGGGTTCAGTAAGTTTTGGACAGATGATTTATATCGAACCGGGACTTTTCTTTGTTAAAAAAAGCACAGAATATGTCCAGGAAAATACGTCCCAGCAGGATGTGAAATTTGATGTCAGCGGCATACGTATACCCCTCACCGTAGGTGTAAACCTGCTCGGTGGTCAACACGCGCCGATCGGGCTTCGTGCTTTTGGAGGCGCTTCGGCTTTTTTGCTCACCGATATTAAGGATCTTGATACGGATGATTTCAAGTCGGCGAACTGGGGCGTGTTTACAGGAGCCGAATTGAACATTAGCCTTTTTTTTATGGAGTTTCAATATGAGTGGTCATTGACCAATATGCAAAAAAATGTTTCGCAGGTAGACGTTGGAAAATCAAGATCTCTTTTTATTAACGCGGGAGTGTGGATACCGCTGTAACGGGTTATCATAGCAAGATGGTTACAGATTCAATAGCCCTTGAAGAAAACCAGGTTACCTGAAGGCTTCGTTTAATTATCTTAATGCATTGCTTATTTTTCATCTTTTATCACCGCTTCAACACTTCCTCAAATAATTTGAAGATGCGTTTGTATTCATCCGTCCAGCTGGAGGGTTCAACAAATGCATGATCTTCCAGCGGGTACATGGCTACCTGCCAGTTGTTTTTGCCGAGCTCAATGAGGCGCTGGTTCAACCTCACCACATCCTGGAAATGCACGTTAACATCAATTACTCCATGGCAGATCAGCAAATGATCGGCCAACCCTTCGGCAAAATAAATGGGGGAACTTTGACGGTAAGCGATGCTGTCTTCTGCAGGGGTATTTAAGATATTGGACGTATAGCCATGATTATAGTGGGCCCAGTCTGTTACAGGGCGGAGCGCCGCGCCGGCAGCAAAAGTACCGGGTGAGGTAAATAGAGCCATCAGCGTAATAAAACCACCATACGAGCCGCCGTAAATCCCTATGCGTTTAGGGTCGACACCGTATTTGTCGACAAGGTATTTTGCACCGTCAATATTATCCGTAAGGTCTTTACCCCCCATGTGACGGTAAATGCCGGTGCGCCAATTGCGGCCGTAACCGGCACTACCGCGGTAGTCCATATCGAGCACATAATATCCGTTATCGGCCAACAGGTTGTGAAACATGTATTCCCTGAAATAGCTACTCCACCATTTGTGCGCATTTTGCAGGTAGCCGGCACCGTGCACAAATATTACGGCAGGTTTAGCCGGATGGGGGTGATCGGGTCGATATAAACGGGCATATACTGATTTTCCATCACGCGCGGGAATGGTTATCAATTCGGGTACCCGCCAGGGATAGGATTTAAAGGTATCGGTCTGGGCCTTAAACGTAACCTGCCGGGCCTTTGTGCCGGGCTTGTTTTCCTGTACATATAATTCCCATGGAGTATTGGAAGCCGAATACAGGATAGCGATTTGTTTGCCGTCTGGAGAAAGCGTTACCTGGTTGGCACCCGTCAGTTTTGTAATGCGTTCGGCCTTCCCACCTGTTACGGGTAACCGATAACACTGCTGTTCGCCGGGGTGCACTTCGTTAGTGGTGATATAGAAATACTTTTTGTCGCCAGCCAACACAGTGGATTGTACTTCATATTTCCCGGCGGTCAAGGCTGTTTTCTTACCATTGGAAATATCCACTGTATATAAATGCGAGTAGCCCGTGACCTCTGACTGAAACCAGAATGTATGTGCATTCAGCCAGCCTGTATTTTTAATATCAATCGCCGGACCACCTACCCATGCTTCATCGCGCTGCCGGTCTATCAATGTCAATCGGCCGGTGCCAGGGTCTAATTTCATCAGCCAGCGGTCTTTATTGTCGTTCGCCCGGATATCCACCACTGCATAACTGTATTGGGGCGACCAGGATATCCCGGGTATGCTCACTGCTCTCGCCGAACTGTCGTGCTTTTTTTTAGGGTAATCTTTTACATAATCGGGCAGGTCACGAATACCAGGAAGTGAATCCATTTTTATAGTCAATACGGTATCCAATTCGCGATCAAAAACGAATAATTCGTTCGAATCAAGAGCTGCGCCTACCTTCGTTCGTGCGCTAGTATCTTCGGTAAAGCCGCTTAATGTAACATAGTTCGGAATAACCGTGTTCTTATTTTTATTGACCGGTTTTGCCAACACGTAAGCAATGAACCGTCCATCCGCACTGATCTGCAGGTTTCTCACCATTTTATTCCCGATGTATTTTTTTTTGAGGTACTTCCTGGGTATGGATTCCTGGTATGCTTTTTCCGCATCCTTTTTCTCCTTTCTTTCTCTCAGCACTTCTATCCATTGTAATTGTTCGCTCTTCAACCATTCTTCCTGTTGATTTCCTTTTTTTTCTTCTTCGTTTGCCGATGGGGGCAACTCGTTTTGCAAACCGGTCAACTGAATGGTTTCTCCCGTGGCAATATCCCAGGCATACAAATTTTGGTTCAATTGATATACCACTTTTTGGTCGTTAAAAGAGAAGCCCGGTTGGGATTCAATGCCTGATGTTTGCGTAATGCGTTTTGATTTTTGGGTTTTACTCTCCCCCAAAAAAATATCATCTTCTTTCACATATACATATAAGCTGGCGTTTGCATTGTAGGTCACGTCCCTGGCATATATAATGGCAGCTCTTTCATTAACGGTTAGTTTGCGGGGTGTTTTCCCGTTCGTTGTAATGTAATAAATAGAATCGGCCATTGCCTTGTCGGGATTCCAGTTAAAGTATAAGGTTTTTCCATCTACGCCCCACAGGGGGTTTGAGGGAGAAGTGCCGATCCATTTTGGATCACGCATAATTTTTTCCACGGTGAGCGGGGCTAATGGCAATTGTGAAAAACAACAAATGCTGATGAATAATACCAGGATTGAAAAACCTATTTTTTTCATGAACTCGTTTTATCAGAGCAAAATTCCCTGTAAAAAAATATAGGCTACCGAAAAGTAAATAATCAACCCGGTCACATCCACCAGCGTAGCTACAAAGGGGGCCGACGATGTGGCCGGATCGGCGCCGAGCTTTTTAAGCATAATCGGAAGCATGGAGCCGCTGAGCGTACCCCAGAGTACTACGCCAATTAAGGAACAACCCACGGTAAGCGCAACAAAAGTGGAATGCGCACCATATACTTCCGGGAAAAAATGCGACCAGACCTGGATGCGAAAAAACCCAATTAAACCCAATACTGTACCCAGCATTAATCCCGATAATATTTCTCTTTTTAATACCCGCCACCAATCTTCAATATATACTTCACCCATAGCCATGGCCTGTATAATCAAAGTAGAAGCCTGCGAACCGCTGTTGCCACCGCTGGAAATAATAAGCGGCACAAATAAAGCCAGCACAATCGCCTTGGCAATTTCATCTTCAAAATAGCTCATGGCCGTTGCTGTTAGCATTTCACCTATAAAAAGGATCACCAGCCAACCCACTCTCTTTCTGAACAGTTTAAATAAGGGCATTTCGAGATATGGTTCATCCAATGCTTCTGTTCCACCGATCTTTTGCATGTTTTCGGTAAACTCTTCGTTAGCCACCCAAAGCACATCATCAATAGTAACAATACCGAGCAGTATATTATTGTCGTCTACAACGGGGAGGGCTACCCTATTGTTCATTTTAAAAACATTATTTGCTTCTTCCTGTGTGTCGTGAACATTCAATGCAATAAACCGGCGGTCAATGATTTCAGAAAGAATGGTAGCCGGGTTGGCCAGTATGATTTCCCGTATCCGGATATCATCTGTGAATTCTCCTTTTTCGTTGATCACATAAATTACGTCAATGGATTCAATATGCTTGCCTACAGTGCGTATTTCGTGTAATACCTCCTCCACCGTCCAGTCTTCATGCACTGCAATATAATCCGGTATCATTAAGCGCCCCACTGATCCTTCAGGGTAGCCCAGCAGGGCAAGGGTTATTTTTCTTTCTTCGGGATCCAGCAATTTAATGAGTTCCCTTACCGCGCCGGTGTTTAATTCTTCCAGGAAAGCAGTGCGGTCATCCGCGGGTAATTCGTTGAGTAATTCAGCTGTTTTGAGTGGCGGAAGCGATTTGATGATCCTTTTTTGCCCGGGTACATCTAATATTTTAAAAGTGCTTACAGCCCGGTGTGGTGAAAGAATGGAGATGATCTGTGTTTCATATTCTTCATTATCGCTGATCAGTTTTGCCACATCACTGATATTCTGATTATTCAGAAAATCCTGAACCAGCAATTTATCGTTGGATGCAATCACCTCTTCAAACTGATCCTGCAATGAAATCTCTTCCGTTTCGAGAGGCATAATTTTTATTTTGATGTTGCCAAATTAGAAATAGCTTTGAAGCACTACCCGCATATCGCGCGCACATAAAACGAATCACATTTTTGACGACCATGCTTTGTGAGCACCTCTACATAGAGAATACCAAAGATAAAGGACGGGGCGTTTTTACCAGTAAAAAAATCGATGGTGATACCATTATTGAAATTTCACCTGTTATTGTAATGAGTGCGGAAGCAAGGAAATTACTTGATCAAACGCTTTTGCACGATTACATTTTTGTTTGGGGCGAAAAAAAAGATCAATGCTGCATGGCGCTCGGTTATATAGCCGTATATAATCATGCCTGCCCTTCCAACTGCGAATATTTCATGGATTACGACGACAGCACAATGTTCATAAAAACGGTGCGGGCAATTAACGCAGGTGAGGAATTAACCATCAATTATAACGGCAGCTGGAATAATAAAGAGAAAGTGTGGTTTGAGGTAAAGAAATGACAAACGCCCCGGCTTTATCTAACGGTATTGCTGCACTATTTCAATTACATTTTGCCCATAGTGTCCACCAAACAATAGCAAATGTACCAAAAGCGGGTACAATTGGCATAGAGGTACGCGCTGCTCCCATCCGGGGTATAAGGGGTAGTAATGGTTATACGACTCGTAAAAGACAGCATCAAAACCTCCAAAAAGAAGACTCATTGCGATGTCCATTTCGCGGTGGCCAAAATACACCGCCGGATCAAAAATGGCGGCACGACCGTTCTCTGCAGTGATAAAATTTCCACTCCATAAATCACCATGCAGCAGGGCCGGCTTCTCTTCGGGAAAGATATCTTTTAATTTACTGCAAAGGGTTTCTACCGCTTTCAAATGTTCGTCTTCCAGTAACCCTTTTTCTTTCGCCTGGCTGGCAAGGGGTAATATCCGTTCTGTCGCATAAAAATCCACCCACTGTTGATGCGGATTGTTTGATTGCACCATTTTGCCAATATAGTTTTTATCATCCAGTCCGAAACTGGTGCCTGTAGTAGCATGAAGTTTAGCAATAGATGCTCCAAAATCCTCCCAAAAACCGGGTAAGCGTGTTCCTGGTTCAATATATTCCATCGCCAGGAATATCTGCTGGTTAAACCTCCCATCAAACAAGGGCCGCGGAACTTTAACAACGCCTGCATTGGCCAATTGCACCAGGCCCCGGGCTTCTTTTTCAAACATATCCAGGCCAAAAAACGAGGCGTTTACCTTAATAAAAAACCTGCCTTTGCTGGTTTCCAGCATATAGCACTTATTAATATCGCCGCCATGTACGGGTTGGTAGTGATGTATGCTGACCTGCACAGCAAAAAAATCGCTTAACCTTTGTTGCAAATGATCTAGCAGTAAAGCATGTAACATGGCTGAAGCAATATTTGGAGACGAAGGTAAGAGAAGAAATGCAATAGCGGGAGTCATCCAGCTTTGTACAAAAAAATGCACCAACCCAAAAGTTGATGCATTCCTCGATAAATATATTTAAATACCAACTACCCGGTGGTTGCTATAGGATTATTGAACGTGTTAATAAGGGCGCATAGCGGTAAAACTGTTTCCGTTAGGACCAGTCCATATGATCTTGTAATAATAATTGCCCGAAGGACATGAAACGGGGCTACCGTTTGCATCCAGTCCAAAAGTAGCGGAGGCTACTATTGATCCCACAGTGTGTTCGATCGCACCACTGGTTAACCTGAAACTGCAATTCTGGCGAATGACCAGGGGTTCATTAATGGAAGTGGTAAAGCTTGTACCAAGGCGGTTGTTACCCCAAATAGCAATATTTGTTTTGTCGCCTTCGGTATGGGTACCCGAAACTGCAATTACTATACCTTCGTTATAAGTAAACAAACGCTGCTTGGCTACCTGCCAGGTACGCTTAGACCCATTATTGAAGGTTACAGATAACCCGCTGCTCGTAATAGTATGTGTTATGGATTCAAGAGAGGATAATTGAGTCAACAAGCCACCACTGGTATTGGTATAGGTTTGTTCGCCATTAATAGTGACACTTTTTTTGTCGCTTGACCGGGTAATTTTTAAATCCTTAAATTCAACTTTAACTGCGGCTCCGGCAACATCCCATTTTGTGCCCGATGGAGCAGATAATACTACCACACCCGCGCGGGAGCGGTTTCCCAAACAATTTGTACCGTTGTAGGTAATCGTAACGGTTTGAGGATTAGCCTGTGCGTCTACCGCGATGGAAGCGTCGCAAATGATGTTATCCTGTATTCTTGGACTAAAGGATGAACCACTCTCCAGAACAAGGTCGGCATCGTTGGCGATGGCATCAATTTCCGCATCAAACTGCGCCTCATCATCCGCATGCAGCTCAATTTCGCTGTCGGATTTGTTGTTATCCGAAGCATTGTCTTTTTTACAGGCAATTGACCCAATTAAAAAGGAAAATACGATCACATGAAGTAAGAACGATTTCTGTTTCATAATAGGAAGATTAATATTAAAAGTATGAGGGAATTGAAAGCATAGACCTCGAATGCTCTTTAAAGTTTAATGCTGTCGTACAGCAAATATTAAGATCCGGGTTATATAAGCCATTCAAACCTAACGCGGGTGTTGGCTATTTATTTCATCTAAGGCGATCCGAAAAAACGGGTAATAATGCGGATAGAGAACGGAATTTGCGTTCAGGGTGTTGATTATTAATCGTTTAAAATGTAGTTAATAAATTGCTAATTAAATAAGTTGACTCGTAAAAATGATTCCCCTGCGAACACAAAACGCCTGGTGCCCGGAAAATATTAACCTATGCCAATGCTGATTGTCAAAATATTGAAACAGTCACCGGGATTAAATACGACATATTTGGCATCCAGACTTAGATAAATCTATCCACATGTATGTGGAAAAATCATACCCGCGCATAGGTTACTTTTTGCATTTCCTTGTATTAAAGGGCAGAAAAAGGTTTTTACCTTTGTCCGGATGCTTTGCCATCTTTATCTATTTAAACCAACGTTAAAAAGAGTATATGATACAGAAAACCTACTACAAGACTAAAGATTATTGCAAAGTAAAGTTTGCTTTTAAGCCCGAGAATGCAGAAACCGTTGAAATACTGGGACTGAACAGCGATTGGGAAAACTCCATTATCATGAGTAAGAAAAAAGATGGTTCTTTCAGCGCAGAAGTTAACCTGCCTAAAGATTCTACCCATGAATTTAAGTATCGGATCAACGATTCGGAGTGGATAAATGATCCTGAGGTTGATGGACAGGAGCCCAATATTTATGGTGGAACTAACAGCGTTATTTCCCTCTAAATACATTTACTTTTTTTATAGGTACAGCCTGTAATATTCATACTTTTAACCATTTATGAATATTTATCGGATGTATAATACCTGATTCAGGGCAAAGGTTTTTTATCGCTTACCTGACGTCATGATTTTCTTGCAAACGTGCTATTCCCATATCAGTTAGCCAGTCTGCTAATCGTTGCGGCCAAGCTTTTATGCTTTGCAGTGAACTGCGGTATCCCATATTGAAGGCATGATCACCCTGGGCATATAGGTGAACTTCAACCGGAACTTTTGCCTTACGATGCATCTGCAGCAACTGCACAACAGGCTCGGAGCAGCAGGCATCATCATTTGCGGCCACCAAAAAAGTAGCGGGAGAAGACGGCGAAACCATATCGGGCACTGCCAATGGACCGGGGTAAATAAGCACCTGGAAGGCTGGGCGCGCAGATAGCAAGTCCACTTCGTCGGGCTTTATCACGTGGTTCTCCAGGAAATGATAGGAAACCCAACCCGCCATTTCACCTCCTGCCGAAAACCCCATTACCCCTATTCGCGCTGTATCTATCTTGAATTCCCCTGCCATGCTGCGCACCACACGCATGGCACGAAAAATATCCTGCTTTGCATCTTCTTCCGTATATCCCGAATTTTCTTCTCTAAACAATCGGTACTTCAACACAAAGGCTGTTACTCCGATACTGTTTAAATATTTTGCTGGTTCCACACCTTCTGCATTGTATACCAGGTTGCGATGGCCACCACCGGGACAAATAATTACGGCGGCCCCAGTTGCCTTGTTCTTCGGAGGTAAAAAAACCGTTACAGATGGATTGCTGATGTGCTTTACCCACCAATCTTTGGCTTCCTCCTTTTCATTTTTCCTGCTTTCAAAACCCGGCGCCCCATTTTGCCAGAGCGGAATAACCGTTAAATTCTCCTGTGCTTCCGACGGGATCGTGGTAAAAACAAAAGCCACGGCTATTAAAAATACTGGAGCTTCAAACGTTGACAATTGCATACGTCGCATGTAAGAGTGACTAATCATATAATAATTTCAATTACCTGTAAATCAATTTAATAATTAACACACCTAAAGTTTAAGATTACGTCTA
>DASUFG010000121.1:0-13776 GCA_036274715.1 Agriterribacter sp. | reverse complement strand
ATACAGTAATCATCGAATACGCAATTTTAGAAATCTGCTGAAGGTCATTGCTGGCACCGGTAGAAATTTTACCAAAGAAAATTTCCTCGCTTGCCCTTCCGCCCAATGTCATACAGATCTGGTCATTCAGTTGATCGGTGTTGTATAAGTATTGTTCTTTAGGGGTATATTGCGCATACCCCAGGGCAGCAGTACCGCGTGGTACTATTGTTACCTTCAGCAACGGGTAAGCGTGCTCGAGGTACCAGCCGCAAATGGCATGTCCGGCTTCGTGATAAGCGATAATTTCTTTTTCATCGGGGGAGATGATCTTATTTTTCTTCTCCAGTCCGCCTATAACACGATCAATGGCATCCTGGAAGTCATTCATCTCTACTTCAGTTTTCCCTTTCCGAGCTGCAATTAGTGCCGCTTCATTACAAACATTTGCTATATCGGCTCCGGCAAAACCAGGGGTTTGCTCCGCCAGCTTAAATACATCAAGCTTTGCCGACTTTTTTATGGGCTTTAAGTGAACATGGAATATCTCTTCGCGGCCTTTAACATCGGGTTTGTCAATGGTAATTTGCCTGTCGAAACGGCCCGGGCGCAACAATGCACTGTCTAACACATCAGGACGGTTAGTGGCGGCAAGAATGATAATACCGCTATCGGTACCAAAGCCATCCATCTCTACCAATAACTGGTTCAATGTGTTCTCGCGCTCATCATTGCTCATCATCACATTCTTACCTCTTGCCCGGCCTATCGCATCAATTTCATCAATAAAAATGATGCAGGGTGCTTTCTCCCTTGCCTGCTTAAACAAATCCCTTACGCGGCTGGCGCCCACACCTACAAACATTTCTACAAAATCGGAACCACTCAAACTAAAGAAAGGAACCTGGGCTTCACCCGCCATAGCTTTAGCCAGCAATGTTTTGCCTGTTCCCGGGGAGCCCACCAGCAATGCGCCTTTGGGAATTTTACCTCCAAGGGCAGTATATTTTTTGGGGGTTTTGAGGAAATCAACGATTTCCATTACCTCCTGCTTCGCTTCTTCCAAACCAGCCACATCGGCGAAAGTGATATTTACCTTGGTTCCTTTCTCGAATAGCGTTGCTTTTGATTTGCCAATGCTGAAAATGCCACCAGGACCGCCGCCGCCGCCCGGACCGCCCACTTTACGCATCATCAGAATAAATAGCAGGGCAAACATCAGCAAAGGAAAAATGTAGCTGAGCAAAGAGCCAAACCATTCGGGCTCACTCACAATTTTAACCGGAACCTCGGTAATATCAGTATGATCTTTATAAAATGATGCAAGGGTAGTACTGGTATAGGTTTTTGCATCCGGAATTTCAAATTGAAAATGTGGGCCTTCCGTTTTGGCAACGATTGACCACCGGTCTCCCAGCAACTCTTTATACAATGGCTTGTTGAGGCTGTCTTTAAAAATAAAGACCCTGATGATATCTTTATTTCGAACCAGCTCCAGCTTCTCCACATCATTTTTAACAAGCATTTCGTCACGGAACTCGAGGTCGGAAATTACCGTTGCCGTCGGGGTAGCCCCATTATATAAGTGGTATCCTACCAGCAAAAGCGCCACAATACCATAAACCCAGTAGATACTGAACTTTGGTCCACGTTTAGGAGATTTATCATCCCCGCCATCGCTTCTTTTATTGAATCCCGGTATTTTACCCTGATTGTTATCCTGTGCCATAAAACTTCTTCGCTTGAATATTTAATTAAAATAAAACCGGAAAATCCAGTTGTTAGTATATATAACTTCTACTATTTATTAACTATGCTGCATATGATCGCCGTCGTTCCACATTTCTTCCAGTTTATAAAATTTCCTCGTTTCCGGCTGAAAAATATGCACTACAATATTTACGTAGTCTATTAAAATCCATTGCATGGCCTGGTAACCTTCGTGCCGGTAGGGGGATTCACCCGCTTCGTGCTTTACCTCTGCCTCGATCGCGTCTGCAATCGCTTTCACCTGTACCGTACTGGAAGCTTCACAAACAATAAAAAAGTCGGCAACGGCTTCCTGTATCTTGCGCAGATCCAGAGAAACTATGTTTTCACCTTTTTTTTGGCGGATGGCGTTGATGATGATTTTAAATAGCTTACTGTTCCTCGTCAACCTCACTGCACGTTTGGGCCGTGCAGTTAACACCTGTAATGCTGTCAATAGAAATCAATTTTTAGGTTTACCCCTTTTTTCTCGGAGCTGATTCGAATATAATTTAAACCGCCGGGTTTCGACTGCTACTTGTTATTATATAACTTGCTCAAAAATAGTAATTAATTATTTATTCTCTGATGCAATCATTTGGACGGTCTTTTACCGTTATTCCCAGCATTGACAGCACCAACAACTATGCCATGGACAAGGTACATGCCCGTTTGGCAAAGCATGGTGATGCCTGGTTTGCCCTGGAACAAACCCAGGGAAAAGGACAAAGAGGGAAAACCTGGTGGAGCGTGGCAGGCGAAAACATAGCGCTAAGTATAGTTATTGAGCCTCATTTTTTACTACCCCGCCAGTCTTTTTTATTGAACGCTGCCATCGCCCTTGGCACATATGATTTTTTTAAGAGATATGCAGGTAATCAAACAAGCATCAAATGGCCAAATGATATATTTTGGAATGACAGAAAGGCAGGAGGGATATTGATTGAAAACATCGTTCGGGCTAACAACTGGCTATATGCTGTTGCAGGAATTGGATTGAATGTTAACCCGGCTCATTTTGGAGAAAACCTGGCCTCAGCCGTTTCACTCAAACAAATAACAGGCAAAGATTTTGAAGTGGTTGAATTGGCCAAAGAGTTGTGCGATTTTTTAGAAGTACGTTATGAACTATTAAAAGAAGGAAAAGAAAACCAAATTGTTCATGACTATCAGTTCGCCATGTATAAACTCAATGAAAAAGTAGTATTTAAGCATAATGGAACCCAGTTTGAGGCAATTGTAAAAGGAATAGCACACGACGGCTCATTGTTGGTAGTGAACTCAGACTATAAAGAACAGCTATTGACATGGGGAACTGTGGAATGGCAGCGTCAGTAAACCCGGCTGTAATCGTAAAACGCTCATTTTTTTATTCAGCTATTCATAACCGATGACTAATTTTATTCCGATTTTTCCTTTAAGCATTGTTGTGTATCCCGGGGAACAGGTTAACCTCCATATTTTTGAACCCCGCTATAAACAACTGATTAAGGAATGTTTCAGTGATGCAAAGCCATTTGGCATTCCGGCCATCATTAATGATAAAATAGGGGAGATTGGCACCCAGGTAAAAGTGCAGGAGATTGTGAAAACATACGACAACGAAGAAATGGATATCCGGATTAAAGGGGTATCCGCTTTTCGCATACTGGAGGTGATCAAAAGAATCCCTGACAGGCTGTACAGCGGTGCGATTGTAAATTATCCAACCACCAATGAAAATGGTAAGCCCGAATTGATGAAAAAGGTATTAACCCTCATCCGGGAAATGCATACGCTTCTAAAAATTACAAAGCATTTCATGAAACCTGATGAAGAACTCACCGCTTTTGATGTTGCCCACCATGCCGGGCTCTCGATAGCAGAAGAAATCGAGCTTTTAGGGCTAACCTACGAAATTCAAAGACAGGAATATTTAAAAAGGCACCTGAACAGGATAATACCCATGTTAAATGAAATGGAAGCCCTAAAAGAAAAAATAAAGCAAAACGGCCATTTTAAAAATCCAGGCTCATTGAACCTGGATGTATAGTGAGATCTGCCTATCGCAATAATGATGGGATATCCTTAGCTGTTCATGCTCGCCAAAAATTCCTGGTTGTCTTTTGTTCCCCTCATTCGTTTCAACAATTCATTCATAGCCTCCTCGGCATTCATGTCGGCGAGATAATTGCGGAGCAAATGCATTCTTTTTAATACATCCTTATCCAGTAAAAGATCTTCGCGACGTGTAGAAGAAGCTACCAGGTCAATGGCAGGAAAAATACGCCTGTTAGCCAGGCGCCGGTCTAATTGCAGCTCCATATTACCGGTTCCTTTAAATTCTTCAAAAATCACCTCATCCATTTTTGAACCCGTATCTATTAAAGCCGTGGCCAATATAGTAAGTGATCCCCCATTTTCAATTTTTCTGGCTGCCCCAAAAAACTGTTTAGGTTTTTGCATGGCATTTGCTTCCACACCGCCTGATAACACTTTACCGGAAGCGGGTGCAACTGTATTATGCGCACGGGCTAGGCGGGTAATGGAGTCGAGCAGTATTACCACATCGTGTCCGCATTCTACTAATCGTTTAGCTTTTTGAAGGGCGATGGTAGAAACTTTTACGTGTTTTTCTGCTGGCTCGTCAAAAGTAGATGCAATTACTTCAGCCCTTACGCTTCTTTCCATATCGGTCACTTCTTCCGGGCGTTCATCTACCAGCACAATCATCATATAACATTCGGGGTGATTTTCGGCAATAGCATTGGCGATATCTTTTAATAAAACCGTTTTACCGGTTTTTGGCTGCGCCACAA
Source organism: Agriterribacter sp. (assembly GCA_036274715.1). GTDB lineage: Bacteria > Bacteroidota > Bacteroidia > Chitinophagales > Chitinophagaceae > Agriterribacter. The sequence continues at coordinate 9,250 of DASUFG010000121.1, read as the reverse complement.
TCAATCCGCGTTGACCCTTACCAATTGGTGTAAACAAGTCAATCATCCTTGTGCTGTACAAGGTGGGTAGCGTAAAAAGATTCATCTTCTCAAATGGAAAAAGTGGAGTAAGATAATCAAACGGTACCCGGTCTCTCACTTCCTCGGGCGATTTACCGTTGATGGTTTCTACCTTCAGTAAAGCAAAATATTTTTCGCCTTCCTTGGGAGGACGAACGGCGCCGGTAACGGTGTCGCCTGTTTTTAATCCAAATAGTTTTATTTGTGATGGAGATACGTAAATATCATCCGGGGAAGAAAGATAATTGTAATCGCTGCTTCTCAAAAAACCATACCCGTCGGGCATCATTTCCAAAACGCCTTCACTCAAAACAACTCCATCAAACTCTATATTAAAATTCTGCTCACGACGATTAGGATAGTGCCGGCGCTCGGTTTGCGGTTCTTCAGCCACCGATACTTCGGGCTGCGCGGGCTCAATATCATCCTCTTCGGTTTCGTCTGCCTCAGGAATCACAATGGAATCCAGCTCATTTTCCTCGTCTGCAGGTTCAATTTCCTCGTCTACAACCGGGTGCGATTTTGACTTCTTCACCACTTTCTTTTCGTGCCTTTTTTCGGAGTCTGCCGCCGATGGCTTCTTTTTCTTGGTGCCAGAAGTAGGTTTTTCTGTTTCGCTTTCTACAATAGCTTCTTCTGTGCTATTTGCGGTTGTAGTTTTAACCACTCTTTTGCGTCTGCCCTTTTCCTCGGTTCCTTTGGCAGAGGCGCTGTTTTCAACCGCTTGTTTATCTAAAATTTTATAAATGAGTTCCTGCTTATCCAGTTTTTTAGGGTTAGCAATAGCTAATTGCTCAGCAATATCGAGCAGCTCAGGAACGAGCATATCGTTCAGTTGCAAAATGTCGTACATAAAAATACTTAACGGTTTAACCTCTCATCAAAAAAACACCAGATACTTTGAAAGAGAAATGTTGAAATGAATTTTTGGTTGAATGAATTGGTGCGGAATGGCTAAAACTGATGAAATCACGGAGCTTGGTGAGAAATGACCAGTTTGATTCCGGGGCAATAATACGCTAAATTTCCGGAATCTAAAAAAATATTCCTCCCTTATCTTTGCGTGCTTTCGCAGTAACAACGCCTCACAGAGGCTATGAATGCTGCATTGCTGCATAAAAACAATCATATGTTTAACAAAAGAACAAAAATAAAGCAACTGCTAACCCTGGAACCCAACAACCAAACAATAACCGTAATGGGGTGGGTGCGTAGTTTTAGAAACAACCAGTTTATTGCTTTAAACGATGGTTCTACCAATAGCAATGTACAGGTTGTAGCCACATTGGGGCAATTTGATGAAGCGATGCTTAAACGAATTACCATTTCCGCTTCCTTAAAGGTAGTAGGAACGGTTATCCCTTCGGTGGGCAAGGGACAAAAGCTGGAGATTAAAGCAGAGCACATTGAAATATTAGGTGATAGCGATGCTGAAAATTATCCGTTGCAACCCAAAAAACATAGTCTTGAATTTTTAAGGGAGATCGCGCACCTCCGCTTTCGTACCAACACCTTTGGGGCGGTATTCAGGGTGCGGCATACTTTAGCCTATGCTATACATAAATTTTTTAACGATAAAGGCTTTGTGTACCTGCATACGCCTGTAATTACCGCCAGCGATGCCGAAGGTGCCGGAGAAATGTTCAGGGTAACTACTTTGCCGCCATTACATCCTCCTGTTAACCCAACAGGAGAGATTAATTACAAAGAAGATTTTTTCGGAAAAGCGACCAACCTTACTGTAAGCGGACAGCTGGAAGGCGAACTGGGTGCAACAGCCCTGGGAGAGATTTACACTTTTGGCCCCACTTTTCGGGCTGAAAACTCCAATACGCCCCGCCACCTGGCGGAGTTTTGGATGATTGAGCCAGAAATGGCTTTTTGCGACCTGGAAGACAACATGAATCTGGCGGAGGAATTTATTAAATACATTATCGCCTATGCCATGGAACATAACAAAGAAGATCTTGGTTTTTTAGCACAGCGATTGGCAGAAGAAGAAAAACAATTGCCGCAGGAGAAACGCAGTGAAATGGGATTGCTGGAGAAATTGAACTTCGTCGTTAACAATGATTTTGAACGCATCACCTATACCGAAGCCATCGATATTTTATTGCAGTCGACTCCTTTCAAAAAGAAGAAATTTCAATATGAAGTTAGATGGGGTATCGACATGCAGAGTGAACACGAGAGGTACCTCGTTGAAAAGCACTTTAAAAAACCGGTTATTGTTACCAACTACCCTTTAGGCATAAAAGCTTTTTACATGCGACAGAATGACGATGGCAAAACCGTAGCTGCCATGGACATTTTAGCGCCGGGTATTGGAGAAATCGTGGGCGGCTCCCAGCGCGAAGAACGCCTGGATAAACTCGAAAAAAGAATGGAAGAAATGAATGTGCCTGCCAGCGAGCTATGGTGGTATCTCGATACCCGCCGCTTTGGAACGGTGCCACACGCTGGATTCGGTTTGGGTTTTGAAAGAATAGTTCAGTTTGTTACGGGTATGAGCAATATTCGTGATGCGATTGCATTTCCCAGGACACCAAAGAATGCGGAGTTTTAGATGCACTACCAGAAAATAAATGCCGCGTATTTTGATTTTATCCCCCAATCCTGAGCAGTTTGCCAATCACTCATCTTCGTGGATAGACAAAATAGGAATATGCGAATGGAACGCCAATTCTTTGGTATGGCTTTTTTGAAACAGCGAATCCAATAAACGGTGCTTTCTCGGCATTACAATCAGCAGATCGAGGTTATTCGTTTCCGCAAACTCTTGAATAGCACTTTCCACATCCGGGTTTTCAATAACAACATATTGTGGACTTAGTTCCGCCAACAGCGCTTGAGATGACACATCGGGTTCAACAGGTACTGCTGTGCCTGGCTTTTTATCATCGTCAACATGCACAACACTCAAAACTGCGCCAAACATTTTCACCCAGTCTTTTATAAACCCTGCCGGTATGGATTGGAGGCCTTTCTTAAAATCACTGGCAAGTCCCATTTTTTGTATGCCTTTAAAATTGGCACCTGGAGGGATAACCAAAACAGGGCAAGGCAGGTGCTTCATGGCAGACAATGTAGAACTTCCCACCAACAACCTTTCCACAAAACCGGCACCTTTGGTTCCCATTACCACCGCAAAAGGTCGCGAGTCGATGCAGATGGTTTTTAGCTCATCAACCAATTCTCCTAATCTAACTTCTACAACAATTTTTAGATCTCCCGCGCTAATATGTTCCACTTCCTTTTTAAGGTCCTCTAACCGTTCCTTATTTATTCTTTCCAGTTCACCAACGTCCATAAAGGGCAGCGGAATATCGCTGTTGTTATATGTTACCGGTATTTGGTATACATGCAACAGCATGATGGTGGCATCAATTTGCTGAGCCATGTCTACCGCGTAATTCATTGCATTAATCGCTACAGGAGAAAAATCTGTTGGAACTATAATTATTTTCATTTGTTTTCTTTTTTATTGATAATAATAAATGATACCCTCTGCAGCCAATCTGTACAAATTAGGCGGAGTTTTTCTCTACACAACTATACACGGCTATACAATTTTAATTAATTGACACTAATTTCATACAAAATTGTAGTTTTTACCACATCGGCTAAAATTATTATTATGCATATTCCACCTATTGAGCTGTCGGATTCTAAAGGCCACGAAAGAGAAAAGAACAGAACCGTTTGCCTTACTATATTGCTAAAAACCATTCTAACTTGTATGCCGATACCGTGGCAGTTGAATATTTAGATAAGCATCTTAGAGAAACAAGATTAATAAAATATGCCAATAAAACTATTAATGTTTACCGGATGCGCTTGAAATTTTTACCACAAATCTCCTTCTTAAAGGCGGTTATTGTATATAGCTTAACAGCATTTGGCGGTGCGCAGGGCCATTTTGGTATGATGATGAAAACCTTTGTGGCGAAAAGGAAAGATATAACGGAACGGGAACTACTGGAATTAAATGCATTCTGCCAGCTATTACCTGGTGCATCTTCTACGCAGATTATTACCCTCATTGGTTATAAAAAAGGGCGATTACCATTAGCCATTATCACTTTAATATTATGGATATTACCGGCCTGCCTGCTAATGAGCGCTTTGTCGTTTGCACTTAATTTTGTAAATGAATCAACCCTTAAAGATGATGTATTTAGGTTTATTAAACCCATGGCGGTAGGTTTCCTGGCCTTCGCATCATTCCGGGCGTATACATTAGTTGCCAGCAATCCCGTTGGAAGGGTGATTATGGTTGCGTCCATGGTGATTACCTATTCTTTCTTTAACTCTCCATGGGTTTTCCCGGCGATTATTGTTGCGGGCGGTTTGATTACCAGTTTTACGGAGAAAACACAGGAAAAAATCACTGTTGAGCCAAGACCCATAAAATGGGGAAACATAGTAATATTTTTTTTAATATTCATAATCGCCGGGATTTTCAGTGAGTTGTCGCGTAAAAGCGAATGGCCGCATCGAAAGGCTTTTAATCTTTTTGAAAATACCTATCGTTTTGGGGGGATGGTTTTCGGGGGTGGCGATGTGTTAATGCCCATCATGTATGAGCAATATGTTGTTCGTCCGTACACAGAACGGATACAGCTCAGAAACCAAAACGTGATCAGGGTTGAACAAAACGAATTTCTTACCGGCGCCGGGTTGGTTAAGGCTATACCGGGGCCCACTTTTTCTTTCTCTGCTTTTGTGGGCGGACAGGTGATGAAAGATGAGGGAATGAGGATGCAGGCTATCGGTTGCATAATTGGCGCGGTGGGCATTTTTTTACCCAGTGCCTTATTGGTATTGTTCTTTTACCCGGTATGGAACAATCTCAAAAAATATAGCGCCATTTACCGTGCCTTAAAAGGCATTAATGCCGCCGTGGTAGGCATTATGGTGGCATCAACACTGTTTTTAATGAAAGATATTTCCATTTTTGTTGTTGATGAAGAAACCACTGTCAGCCTCTTAAATACTGGTGTAATTGCGGGCACCTTTTTATGTCTTACTTTTACGCGGTTACCCGCACCCGTTATTACTTTTTTTTGCCTGTCGCTCGGACTGATTTTTTAAGGTGTTATCTGCAGGATCTGGAGCATAATATAAAAAGAGCTGTCCTTTGCGATCTTCGCTGTTCCCTCTTTAAACACATGGAATCACAGGAGAAATCAAGACATATACAACGATAGCCTACCAGTCTATCAGCAAGCAGGTTTGGTAAGTCATCATTTCCAAAAATGCAGATATCGATCAGCATTATTTATAATAACCATTCTTTTCAATTTCATCTTTCACCACATCGGGTACCAGGTATCGTATGGATTTTTGCTGTTTTACTAACTCACGTATATGAGTAGCCGAAATCTGTAAAAGGGGAGCATCCAGTATTGTGATTTTTCCTGAAACCGGCTGTTTCACTTCAAACCCAGGCCTGGTATACACAAAAAGAGGATAGCGATTTATCAGTACGTCAGCATTTTTCCATTTAGATAAATTCATGAAACTGTCACTGCCCATGATGATTGAAAATTCGTGTTGCGGATATTTCTCTTCGAGGTAGGTTAATGTGTCGATGGTGTAAGAAGGCTTGGGCAAATGAAATTCTATATCGGAAGCCCGCAAGGTTGATTCTCCCTCAATAGCGAGATGAACCAAATGCAAACGTTGATACTCATTTAAAAGTGCGTTCGATATTTTAAAGGGATTCTGGGGAGAAACCACGAACCAAACCTGTTCGAGATTGGTGCTGTTAGCAATAAAGTTCGCAATAATGAGGTGCCCGTGATGAACGGGATTAAATGAACCGAAGTATAAACCTATGCGCATGTAAGAAAAAATCAGGCTGTTTTTAAATATACCTCTTCTACAAGAACATGTTTGGCTTCGTTTAAACGCAAGCTTAAGCTATATCCGGCGACAGCTACAGAAATGGGATCGCCCAATGGCGCAACCTGGGTAATGGTAATAATTTCACCGGGAATAAAGCCCATTTCCATCAGTTTCAGGAAAAGTTCATTATTCTCTACCTGCTTGATTTCAACAGCCACACCGGGACGAATTTCAGAAAGCCTTTTCATATATGCGCAAATCTATTGTTAGTTTTGCAGGATAGCTTACGAATTTCGGAAAAGGAATTTATTAATGCCTTCCATCTATTTTTTCTTCCCATATCAACAATTCACCCTACAAAACAGGGCGCAGCTAAAAATATTTATCCATCAGTTATTTAAACAGGAGAAGAAAAAATTAAACACCCTTCAGTATGTTTTTTGTTCGGATGAATTTCTGCTGAGTATTAACCGTCAATACCTCAATCACGATTTTTACACCGATATCATCACATTCGACATGGCTGGCGCCAGCCGGGAAGTTGCAGGTGAAATCTACATTAGCGTGGAACGCGTAAAGGAAAATGCTCAAATTCATCAAACCACAATTACAGAAGAATTGCATCGTGTAATCATTCACGGAGCCCTGCATTTATGTGGTTATAAGGATAAGTTAAAAGCAGATAAGAAGATAATGCGGGATAAAGAAAACCGTTATTTGCAGTTGTATTTTTCAAAAAAAACGGCTAGTTCCACGTGAAACGTTTAATCCTCATATTTATTGTAACTCTATTCCTCGATTCTGCTTACACACAGGGAAGCATCACTTTTTCAGATAAGAATTTCATAATACAGGAAGAAAAGGATCTGTCAATCCAGAATTGGATTCAAACAGATTCGAGCTACTGGCAGCTAAACCCGCAGGAAAAAGATGTAATATATTGGATCAACTATGTGAGAAAACAGCCCCAACAATTTTATAGCAACGTCCTGGTCCCTTTTTTGGAGCAGTTTCCAGAAATAAAAAGTCCATATACTAAATCATTAAAAAGCGAGCTGCTCAGTGGATATTCACGACCCATGCTCAAATCCTCGTATAAATTAAACAAGGTGGCCGCTTCACATGCACAGGATTTAGGCTCCAGCGGCATAAATATCAGCCACTCTTCATCTTCAGGTCAAAGTTTCCAGCAGAGAATGACTAATGCCGGACTCCTCGATTGCATTTCGGAGAATATTTATGAAGGAAGGCAGGACGCACTTATAGCGATAATCTTCCTATTGATAGACCAGGGCGTAAAAAATGTAGGCCATAGAAAAAATATGTTAGATCCCGATATGAAGTTTATCGGTGTTTCCTTTTCTCCAATAAAAAAAAATCCATCCCATGCATTCATGGTCCAGGATTTTTCATGCGAGTAATCGCTCTTGTTTCACGTGAAACTTTAGCATAAATCAACTCGGTTCAAGAAACTTACACGATAATACTTAGCCTAACGTAATTTTGCCGAATGTTTCAGGAATACGATGTTATTGTTGTTGGAGCCGGGCATGCCGGCTGCGAAGCAGCAGCGGCTGCAGCCAATATGGGAAGCAAGGTTTTGCTCATTACCATGAATATGCAAACCATCGCCCAAATGAGTTGTAACCCTGCCATGGGTGGTATAGCAAAAGGGCAAATTGTAAGGGAAATTGATGCATTGGGTGGTTATTCCGGCATCGTTACCGACCTGTCAATGATTCAATTCAGAATGCTTAATAAATCAAAGGGACCTGCTATGTGGAGCCCGCGGGCACAAAATGACAGGATGCTGTTCGCGCAAAAATGGAGGGAAAAGTTAGAGCAAACACCTAATCTCGATTTTTACCAGGATATGGTAAAGGGCTTGCTCGTTAAAAACAAAAGATGCCATGGTGTGATCACCGGGTTAGGACACGAAATAAAAGCGAAAACCGTAGTACTCACCAATGGAACTTTTTTGAACGGTATCATTCACATTGGTGAAAAACAATTTGGCGGAGGAAGGGTTGCTGAAAAAGCAGCTCTCGGTATAACCGAACAACTGGTGGAATTGGGCCTGGAAAGTAATCGCCTTAAAACAGGTACGCCTCCCAGGGTGGATGGAAGAAGTCTCAATTACGCCAAAATGGAGGAACAAAAAGGGGATGATGAAATAACGGGATTCAGTTTTACACCCATTGAAAAGATAACTGCTGATCAACAAAAAAGTTGCTGGATTACCTATACCAACCAAAAAGTGCACGACATGCTTAAAACCGGCTTCGACAGGAGCCCGATGTTTTCAGGCAGAATTGACGGCGTTGGACCCCGTTATTGTCCCAGCATTGAAGACAAAATAAACCGGTTTGCGGAAAGAGATCGTCACCAGTTGTTTGTAGAACCAGAAGGCTGGAACACCGTAGAGATATATGTAAATGGCTTTTCTACATCACTTCCGGAAGATGTACAATACGAAGCTATTCGTATAATACCGGGTTTTGAAAATGCAAAACTTTTCCGCCCGGGCTATGCCATCGAATACGACTATTTCCTTCCCACACAATTACATTATTCTTTAGAAACAAAGGTAATTGATCACCTATTCTTCGCTGGTCAAATCAATGGAACCACGGGGTATGAAGAAGCGGCATGCCAGGGTTTGATGGCGGGCATAAATGCACATCAAAAAGCCAAAGAAAAAGAACCATTTATTTTAAAAAGAAGCGAAGCATATATCGGTGTTCTGATCGATGACCTCATCAGTAAAGGGACTGATGAACCCTACCGGATGTTTACCAGTCGTGCCGAATTCAGAACACTATTGCGCCAGGACAATGCAGACATGCGCCTGACCAAAAAAAGTTATGAAATTGGCCTGGCTTCCCAGCAAAGAATGGAAGCGGTTGTTACAAAAAAAGAAGCGGTAAATAAAATTACCGCACTACTTTCTGAAATCGCCTTAACGCCTGAAGAAATTAATCCTTATCTCGAGCAAATACAATCTGCGCCATTAAACCAAAAACAAAAAGCAGCGCAATTACTGCTACGTCCAGGTATTGATTTAAACGCTATGTTAAACGCCGTTCCCAGATTGGCTTCCGCCATTAACGGAACCGACAAACTGGAACTGGAGCAATCTGAAATACAAATAAAATATAATACGTATATTGAAAAGGAAAAGGAACTTGTCCAAAAAATGAGCAACCTCGATCAACTCGCCATCCCAGAAAATTTCAACTACGGAAACCTGTCTGCTCTTTCCTCAGAGGCCCGGCAAAAGTTTATGAGAATACAACCCACAACTTTAGGACAAGCATCGCGGATTTCGGGTGTTAACCCG
>DASUFG010000120.1:0-10354 GCA_036274715.1 Agriterribacter sp. | reverse complement strand
GTTGCATAGCGGTGTAACAGGAGCCACTACGCGCATTTTTTTGGAAAGTGCCTGGTTTGACCCGGTAACCATCCGAAAAACTTCTTTCAGGCACAACTTAAGGACAGACGCGGCGGCCCGTTTTGAAAAAGGAGTGGACATCAGTAATACCGTGACTGTGTTAAAAAGAGCGGCTTTACTGATTAAGGAATTAACAGGCGGAGAAATTGCTTCGGATATAACGGATGTATATCCAGACCCAAGGAAAAAAAAACAAGTTAGGCTCACCTACCAGTTCCTCAAAAAATTGAGCGGTAAAACCTATCCACCCGAATCCGTAAAAAGTATACTTACCCATTCCGGCTTTGAACTGATCCAGGAAGATAAAGATCAAATATGCGTTGCCGCCCCCTTCAGCAAACCGGATATTGAATTACCCGCAGATATAGTGGAAGAGATTATGCGGATAGATGGATATGATAATGTAGAGATCCCTCAGCATATTACGATAAGCCCGGCTGTGGAAACTGTTGGCTATCCAACAGCCTTAAAGGAAAAAATAGCGAACTACCTCGCCGGTAATGGCTTTCATGAAATATTCACCAACTCCATTACCAACAGCGCTTATTTTGATGAAGAAGAATTGAAGACCGCTGTAAAAATGATCAACAGCCTCAGCGCCGAATTAAATATCATGCGGCCTTCTATGCTTGAAACCGGGCTGGAATGCGTGGTTCACAACTTGAACCGCAAGAATAACAATCTCCGCTTGTTTGAATTTGGAAGGACCTACGGAAGTTCCACTCCCGGCAAATATGAAGAAAAGGAAAACTTATGTTTATATATTACCGGAACGGTAAAGGAGGCATCGTGGAAAGCAAAAGAAGATAAAAGCGACTTCTATTACCTTAAGGGCATTGCGGCTGCTATATTGCAAACGGCCGGACTGGACCATTATAAAACAGAGGCGGTTGCTGCTCCCTTTCTGCAATACGGTATGCAGGTGAGCATCAATGGAGACACAGTCATAACATTGGGCCTGGTAGCATCACCTGTTACAAAGCGTTTCTACATTAAACAACCTGTTTGGTATGCTGAGTTGGATTGGGAAAAGATAAGTGTACATGCGTCCAGCCAACAATCGGGTTATGCTGAAATACCGCGGTTCCCCGTAGTGCAACGCGACCTGGCTATTGTTGTAGATAAGCACCTCCCCTACGCGCAAATGGAGGATGCAGTAAAAAAAGCAGGAGTCAAAAAGCTGTCCGGCGTAAAATTATTTGATGTATTTGAAAGCGACAAGCTCGGTACCGGAAAAAAATCCTTTGCCGTAAACTTTACTTTTCTCGATAAAGAGAAAACGCTTACCGATAGTGAAATCGATGCCATGATGCAGAAGATCATGCGTACCCTGGAGCAGGAGTTATCAGCCGAAATCAGGAAATAATACTGACTATTATTTTGTTTGTATGAGTAATATTGATGAACATATCAGGCGGGTAAATGAAAAAATACAGTTACTGCTGAAGCAGTACCATACACTACAAAAGGAAAATGATAAGCTGAAAATTGAACTGGAACAAAAAAGGACTAATGAAAAAAATACCCAGGAAAAAGTGGCATTGTTACAACAGCAGGTGGAGATAGCGAAAATGTCGTCGGGAGAAGCCGGTAAGGAAATTAAAACAGAACTTGAGAAACGCATCAATACCTATATCAGGGAAATAGATCAGTGTATTGCTCTACTGGCCAATCAATAGTTACACTCTTTTTACCAAACGCATGCATTGTTCTTCCTCTTCACCCGTAACGGTAAGTTCGAGTGTATAAATGCCGTAAGGAAGGTCGTTAAGCCCCTTCCAGTAAAAGGTTTTTTGCGAAGGCTTTACCTCAGTTTCAAGCATGCTGCATACTTTTCCTGTATCGTCTTTAAGAACTGCTCTCAATGGGGAAGCAACGACACCGCTGAGTTCAAAAACAAGAGTGTCAATAAATACGAGGGATTTTAGTTTTGCAAGCATCATGTAATTTTTTAGTTTTAGATATCGGGATAGCAATGAATGTACATTCGAAAGAATTATTTTTAATATAACGAAAAAAAAGCCATTTTCTGTTGATAAACTGTGAACAACGCAGCAGTAATACACAAATCATGGAAGCACTTATAACGATTAATATCGGCATTGGAGACCGAACATACAGGATAAAAGTAGCGAAGGAAGATGAAGAACAGGTACGAAAAACCATCAAAATCATCAATGATAAGATTATTGAATTTAAAACTGAATTTGCCGGCAAGGATATGCAGGACTACACTTCTATGGTGTTGTTATGGTATGCAACCCAGTTACAGAGCGGAAAATCGAGCGTTTTAGAAAAAGAGATGGTTGAGGCGTTAACTAAAATGGAGGTTCAATTGAATAAGTCTCTTGGTTCGTAAGACCCATTCTGCAAAATCCTGTTGTGTGTGCCTGCACACCAGGCAATATATATTTTCGTTATTGTTGACGGCCATTTACTAAAAATTCTATTTTATCAAAAATCAACAAAAAAAACAATGGCTATTCTATAATAATATCAATTTTACCAGTTGTGTTATAAACAAAAATCAATTTTGTTGAGCGTCTAATAACAACCCAATTTGTATTCTACCAGCACGGTTTTGTAGTTAATTGCTCATTATGAAAGCTTATTCTGCTTTAACCGATCGGGTCAGCTGCCCATCCGCATCATATTCATCTGTCGAAATCAGCTTTCCTTCAGGCGAATAATTCTTCCAGGTCCCCGAAAAAAAACCTTCGGAGTACACCCCTTCGCTCTTTATTCTTCCATCTTGATAATAATAAGCAGCCGGGCCTTCAAACCGCCCTTGATCATCGAGTAAAAGTTTCCCCTTCAATTGTCCATTTGGATAATATTCTGCGTAAGCAGTCCTGATGTTTCTACTGAATTGCACAAAGCCCGTTATTTGCCCGGCCGTATCCTTCATAATTTTCGAAACCACACTATCCTTTGCGCTAAAATATTGCTCCGCACTATAAAATTCTTTGGCCCCAATTATTCTGGTAAAGCCGGTATCGCTGTTGTTTCGTATCGAATCCAACAGAGCCATATTTACTTTTATTATTTCCACTCCGGAGTACTGTTGCGACGTTTCTTTGCAAGCAACGAACAGATACAGCAGCGCGAGAAATTGAATACCATTTTTCATATTTCAAATTACAGGATTCTGGACGAATACATATTAAAAGCAGCCTTTTGAGGCTGCCTTTAATATATTACACGATTCTTTGAAACTGAATTAATTGACAAAAGAAGTCCAGCCTTTCCACCAATCGCCCTCGGGTGTTCCTGCCGCACCTACAGCGCCCCTGAACGTAACCGGTGTAAATGACTCGGATAGTTTATTGCTGGTAAAACTGGCAGAATTAAGCAAGGGAGAGCCGGTTTGAGGTGTAAAATCAGGATTCCCATAGTTAAAAGGAGCGGCAAGTTTTACATCTGCATTATCAGCATATATTTCATTTTTGCTGGCAGCAGCGCCGAACCAATTGCTTACATCAGCATTTGTCCACCCAGTCGGGGTCGTGGTATTATCTGCAAATTTAGTGGGCGTTGCACAACCTGCAATTGTGGTGTTTTCTATTACGAGATTACCCGCTGTGATGTTGCCCTGGATAGGTATTCCTTTGCTGGCATCAATTAACAGCCCGGTTGGCCAACCCATAATAACCGAATTAAATATTGAAGTACTGGTATTTCTTCTTAGTTGAGCGCCAGCCAGGAAAAGCGTATTACCGATATTATTGGATTTTTCGCGGGGGCCAATTGAAGTAATATTGCTGAATACGGGTGCAGTTTGTGGAGTTAATTCGCTTCCATTCGCATCATTATCGCTTTCAAATGACTCTACTTTCGAAATATCAGCACGGGATGAATCTCTCAAAACAATTCCGAACTGAATACGTCCCCGAAAGCCATTATCGGTATCAAAATCATCATCCAGTGTTTTATAGGCAATAAGATGGCTGCAGTTTACTGCACCACCAAACCATTCAAATGCATCATCAAGCGCATAGGTTACCTGTATATAATCGATAGCAGTACCACTACCCACACTACCCAATGTTAAAGAATTCAATTCCTTATCGGGCAAAAATGCATATCCGGCATATTCGATACGCACATATTGTAACGAGCCTGAATTGTCGTTATCATCAGCGCCGCCATATAAACCCAGTCCGTCTGCGTTATTAATACCGCCTTCAATTTCTCCAATACCGGCTGTTCCGTTAAAACTATTATTGGTCCTGGCGCGGCCCAGTAATACTATTCCACCCCAATCGCCTGACGAAGGAGAAGAAGCATTTGAAGTAAATATAATAGGCTTATCTTTTGTTCCATTTGCAACAAGCTTGGTGCCACGGGTAATAACCAAAGCACCGCGGGTGTCTTTTTCGCCTTCAATTCTTGTGCCGGGCTCAATAGTTAGGGTGGTGCCATCCACCACATAAACCACGCCGCGTATGAGGTAGGTGGTTCCTGCCTTTAATGTTCTGTCGGCAGTGATTTTGCCCGATAGAATATTACTTTCTCCAGAGCCATTTCCACCGCTGTCTCCGCTGCCATCGACTTCAATTTTGCGACAACCGGTAGCAATAATCAAAGTTATTGCCGCTAATGATAGTATTCTTTTCATGTTTCTGTATTTATTCTTTTAGTGTTGTTATTTAATGGTATACCCAAAGGAGATGTCGATGTTTGTGCCATAATTCCTGCTTATTGCCAGTACATCTGAAGACCCCAGTTTTAGGTTTTTACTATTATCCAGGTCGTGATAGAAATAAGCCCGTTTATTCAGAATGTTTGAAACATTTAAACGGATTTCGCCTTTTTCTTTCAATACCTTTTTAGCAATTTGAAAATCAAGAAGTGGGCGTGGGTTTTCCCAAATTTCGGGCACCTGCTCGTTACCCACATACAGGATACGCCGACCAATCTGGTTAAACAGCACCGTGGTGGTTATTCCTGCTTTTTCGATATCGTATTGAAGGGATGCGTTAATCACATAAGGAGACTGCCCCTGCATGGGCCGATCAATTTTTACATCCGGATCATTGACCTTATTAAATATGTAAGAGAGATTCGTTTGAAAAGTGAAGTTCCTTAATGCATTGGCAAAGTCGAGTTTTTTGCGAAACTCAAACTCAACACCATAACCGGTTGCCTCATCTGCATTCAAAAAATTAAACGTATTGGTGGCCACACCCGATTGGTTAAAGTACAACTCAATCGGGTTTTTAAAATATTTATAAAAAACACCCAATGTAAACATTTCGCCTGCTCTTGGATAAAGCTCGTACCTGAGGTCAGCATTGGTCACTTTGGTTCTTTTAAGCGAACTGGAACCGATAACCGCTGCACCCAGTTCAAAATCGTAGAATGCGAAATTGGTTAATTCACGAAACTCCGGGCGAATAATGGTTTGCGACCCGGACAAGCGGATATTTGTTTTGGGATTCAGTTTGAACGTGAAATTCACGGCAGGTAGCAAATCGCCCTGCTTGATGTGTGCATGGCGCTCGTCGCTTTGTTTTACACTTCCTATCAATTGATCAAAATGTTCGTACCGTGCACCCCATACCACCCTCAACCATGAATTGAACTGGTTATCAAATTGAATGTAACCAGCATTCAAAATACTATTAGCAAGATAGCGGTATTGTTTACCGATGATCTCATCGAAATCAAATTTGCGGGGATCCGCTGCGTCAAAATTTTCCGCATCAAATACATGATCTTCGCTTTCCTGCCTCAAGGGAGAAGTTCCGTCTATCAGGTAGTTTGAAAAAGGCCTGGAATCGAAAAGCCTGTCCTTCACCTGGAACAGGTAACCGCCTTTTACCGTTTGACTAAGATTGAAAAGATTGAAACGGTTTGTAATATCTCCCCCTACATTATATATGTAGTCGGATAACGTGGAATAGAAAACACTTCCTGTTTTTTGAGATTTCGACTCCCCAATCAGCAGATTATAAGGCAAATTGGGCTGTTCTTTAGACTGGTTGTATTGCACCCGGCGTTGTTGGGGTATATAACCATCCAGGATATTAAAACTGCCATACCATTTGATTTTAGAACGCAGTGACGGGAGATTGTGTTCACCAATGAGTTGAGTATTAAAGAATGTATTTGACCGGAAGCCCAATTCCCTCGCCCGGATATTTTCACCCAGAACAGGATCCTGTTCATAATCAAGGCCGGTTCTTAAAGTGGTATAGTTTGATGAATTTACATTCAGTATGTTTTTGAAACTGATCTTATTATTTGGATCGAGCTTTATTGAAAAATTGGCCAAAACGCCAGCAAGTACGTCTGAACTATATTTATTATTATCATAGTCAAAAAGTAAGGACGCCACATTATCGTTGAAACTGTAAAAACCATTCTCAAAACTCAGGTTACGGGAAGTTCGATTATAAGAGAACCCAATAATAGCGCCGAAATCTTTTTTAAAGAGCTTGGTATTAAATCCTCCATTAAGTTGAACGCTGGCGTTAATGGGAACCTTTACACTATTCACCGACCAGTTGGTAGCAATCTGTTTAGCCAATTCAACTTTGCCGGCATTGTCCAGTTCCTGGAACTCACTTTTAGTGGGGAAATGATCAGGTAATGCCCTTGTTCCATCATCTATTCCCAGCCAATCCATTTTTCCGCCGGCATATTTATAAAAGTCCTTCCCAACTGTTTGGGTATTAATGCCTGTCCCAACCAGCACATTAAAGAAATTGGAGGAAGGAATTTCTTTCGTATTTACCTGTACCAATCCGCCAGCCCATTCTCCCGGGTATTCGGGCACAAAGGCCTTATTAATAATGATATTGTCCACCATGGAAGAGGGAATGATATCAAAGGAGAATGTTTTTCGGTCGGGCTCTGTAGAAGACAATTGCACACCGTCTAACATAGCGGTATTATAGCGGTCGCTTAAGCCGCGAACAATAAGATACTTCCCTTCCTGGATACTTGTTCCTGGTATCCTTTTTAAAACTTCCCCCGTATTTTTATCCGGTGAACGGCGGATGCTTTCCGCTGAAATAACCGAAGCTACCGTATTTGTGTTTTTTTGAAAAGCGATGATTGAATTTACTGTTTCCCTCCGGGCAGTACTTCGGCTTGCTGTAATCACCACAGTTTCCAAATTTTGCGAAGCGGGTTCGAGTGCAATATTTAATTCGTTCGCTGCTCCGGGTGTTACCTGTACCTCAGCAATATTTTTTTCGGTATAACCAACTATAGAAACAATTAACTCATATGCTTTATTGGGTGAAAGATTTAAACGGTACCTTCCGTCCACATCTGTTACTGTTCCGCCTGTAGCGCCTGCTATTTTTATAGATACCCCTGCGAGCGATTCATTTTTTTCATTCGTTATCTTTCCGGACAAGGGTATAGTTTGACCGTGCACCAGGGAAAAAGAAAGCAGTAAAATAAAACCAATACAACTTCTAACAATAAGTTTCATACCTGAAATTTGTGCAAAGAAATGCACCAGGTGTTAACGCATTATTACCGCCGCGTTAACAAAACATCTCTACTGCATTACCAAAATGTTAACGCTGTGCATATGATGTGAAAATGAAAAAAAGCCGTGTTAAGAAATTATTAACTCTTAAAATGATAGGCACAAGGAAATGCATACCTTTACTTTTGCGCAAAGTTTCTATTATGATTAATTCAATAATGAAGATTTTCTTGCCGAAAGACCGGGTTTTTTACCAGTTATTTGAGGAAGTGGCAGTTAAAGTGCTTGAAATGGCAAAGAAATTAAAAGAAATGGTTCATGAGCCAGACTACGATAAGAGGTCGTCAATTGCCTCGCAAATTGAAGAATTAGAACATGTAAATGATGACCTGACTCATAAAATATTTACGGAATTAGGCAGAAACTTCATTACACCTTTCGACCGCGAAGATATTCATTACCTCGCCTCGGCCCTGGACGACATCGCCGACTATATTTTTGCATCATCCAAAAAAATAAAGTTTTACCGGGTTAATCCCAATGAGCAGGGCATGCAAAAATTCGCTGATTTGATTGTACAGGGAAGTGAGCATATTCATGTAGCCGTACATGAATTGAGGGATATGAAAAATCTTCGCCAGATCACTGAGTCATTGGTGAAAATAAACAGCATTGAAAACCAGGCGGATGATATATTTGACATGAGTATTGAACGCCTTTTTGCTACTGAACCGGACGCAAAAGAAGTCATAAAGAAAAGAGAAATTTACCAGGCTATGGAAATAGCAACGGATAAATGTGAAGATGCCGCTAATGTAATTGAATCCATTATCGTTAAATACGCATAATGTTTGAAAATTTGAACCTGCTTCTTTCTAATTTTCTAATTGCTGCATTTTCAAACCCGGATGTATGACATTATTAGTTGTTATTATTGTTCTCGCCCTGATTTTTGACTATATTAATGGATTTCACGACGCGGCTAACTCCATAGCCACGATTGTTTCAACCAAAGTACTTACTCCATTTCAAGCGGTGTTATGGGCTGCCTTATTCAACTTTGTAGCGTTTTTCATCTTTAAAGATCATGGAGTAGCCAATACCATTGCCAAAACTGTAAAGGAAAGCTTTATTACCCTGCCTGTAATTTTAGCGGGATTAACAGCCGCTATCATATGGAACCTAATTACCTGGTGGTTTGGTATACCCTCTTCTTCTTCGCATACCCTGATTGGGGGATTTGCCGGTGCTGCTATTGCCCATGCGGGTTTTCACGCCGTTAATGCCGCGCCCGTTCTGCAAATTGTGGCTTTCATTTTTTTAGCGCCGCTTATCGGCATGGTCATGGCATTTATTATTTCGCTTTGGTTCATCAATTCATTCAGAAAAACCTTATGGCCGAAAATGGTATCGCTGGGTATTATTGTACTGCTCCTACTGGTACTTTCGCAGGTGTTGGAATTTGACCCGGCCAAATTGCACTCGTCGTATGATAATTATGTATTGAGAGTGATTTTTTATACGCATAATTTTAAGTTGGTACTCCTGGCACTAATCGTAATATTAATGTGTGTGTTTACACTTTATCTTAGCAAACTCAACGCCCACCGGTCTACGGTTTGGTTTAAAAGGCTACAATTGGTATCATCCGCAGCATTTAGTGTAGGACATGGTGGAAACGATGCCCAAAAAGTAATGGGCATCATTACTGTCGCGCTCATTTCGCAGGGCAAAATCGAAACATTCGATCAAATGCCCGTATGGATCCCTATTTCCTGTTATACTGCAATAGCGCTGGGCACACTGAGCGGTGGATGGAAAATAGTTAAAACAATGGGCAGCAGAATCACGAAAGTAACACCCTTTGAAGGCGTTGCGGCAGAAACCGCCGGTGCTATTACACTATTTGTTACAGAACACCTTAAAATACCGGTGAGCACCACGCACACCATTGCAGGCTCAATAATGGGTGTAGGAGCAACCAAACGCCTTTCGGCGGTACGCTGGGGCGTTACCGTAAACCTTCTTTGGGCATGGATCATTACTATTCCTGTAAGCGCCCTTATGGCTGCATTAATTTACTGGACCTCCCATTTGTTCTTTTGATCTGTTTATTCCTGTTTTAATTTAATAGGAAGTGGGTAACTTCGGCCGCATCCCTGAATCGGGAGGCATCATAATTCACCCCTTGGTGATGAAGTACAACAAATGAGGATTGCTAACAGGAACGTATTTTGCGCACGTAGGCGGTAGTAACAGTTTTATAGCAGCACCAATTATTTTATTATATTAATAAAGCAGATAATATTCAATGAAGGGAATTATTCTGGCGGGTGGGTCAGGAACAAGGCTACACCCCATCACTTATGCGATCAGTAAACAAATGATGCCGGTTTATGATAAACCCATGATTTATTATCCCTTGTCCACGTTGATGTTGGCTGGCATCCGGGAAATCCTCATCATTTCAACGGTACATGATTTACCTCATTTCAAAAAGCTATTTGGAGATGGCGCCCATTTGGGACTGCACATTTCTTATGCTGAACAAGCTGTACCCAACGGGCTGGCCCAAGCCTTCGTAATAGGGGAGTCATTTATTGGAAAAGAAAAAGCAGCCCTGGTTTTGGGAGATAATATTTTTTACGGAAGCGGCTTAGGGCGGCAGCTAAGCGATAATATTGATCCTGACGGCGGAATCGTATATGCCTACCAGGTTGGCGACCCGCAACGATACGGTGTGATTGAATTTGATGAAAATATGAACGCGCTTTCAATTGAAGAAAAACCGGTTAAGCCCAAAAGCAATTATGCCGTTCCCGGGCTGTATTTTTATGACAATGAGGT
>DASUFG010000119.1:0-2864 GCA_036274715.1 Agriterribacter sp. | reverse complement strand
CCGCATTCGTACTTAAATATCGTTTGCCGGATAAAGAGAAACAAAAAGATCCTTCGATCGCCCCATTGCAAGACGCACAACAAGCCGTTTTACTGGTCAGAGAGAATGCAAGGAAATGGAATATCGACCCTTCAAAAGTGGGTATTATGGGATTTTCTGCGGGCGGGCACCTGGCGTCTACTGCAGGTACACATTTTGAACACGCCCTGGTGACAAATGACGGCAAGTTGAGCTTACGGCCCGATTTTATGATCCTTATTTACCCTGTAATAAGTGCTGATCCAGCCATCTGGCATGCGGGGTCCTTTAAGAATCTATTGGGGGAGAAGCCTTCGGCAGAGCAACTGTTCAACTATTCCAATGATAAACAAGTCACTACCAAAACCCCGCCCAGCTTTTTGGTGCATGCGTCTGACGACGGTGGGGTAAAATCAGAAAATAGTATTGTTTTTTACCAGGCATTGGTAAAAAACAAAGTTCCCGCTGAAATGCATATCTATCAAAATGGCGGACATGGGTTTGGAATGCAGAACTCGACAACGAAGGATGAATGGATGGAGAGGTGTAAAAATTGGCTAGAAGCAAACGGCTGGCTAAAAAATCAATAAAAAGGCCGTTCCTTCCCCTACCTTGCTCTGTACCTGCACATTGCCTTTATGCAGCATCATAATTTGTTTACATAAACTCAACCCTATACCACTCCCACTTTTTTTGGTGCTGAAAAATGGAATAAACACTTTATCTAATACGTCTGCCGGAATACCGTTGCCATTATCAACAATCTTGATAACCACTTTTTGATTGTTATTTTTGGAAGCAGATAAAACGATAAGCGGTTGGTCCTTGTCCTTTACCGCTTCAATGGCGTTTACCAAAAGATTAATCATCACCTGTTCCATCAAATTTACGTCTGCTTCTATCATCAGCTCGGTGTCTTTCAATATTACATCCAAATCAATATTTTTCTGCTCAAGAGTAGGCTGCATTAGTTGATACAGATTTTCGAATAAATCACGCACATATATGCGGGTAAGATTGAGGGTTGTAATTTTATTCAGATTACGGTAAGTTTCTGCAAATTTCAATAGCCCTTCGCTTCTTCTTTTTATGGTGATGATTCCCAATTCCAGATCCTCCACGGTTCCCTCTTCATCTTCAATGTGTTTCGAAGCAAGTTGCAGCCTGTTTTTTAAGGTATCGGCCAGCGAGGAAATAGGCGCTATTGAATTCATGATTTCGTGGGTCATTACACTTAGCAATTTTTGCCAGGCCCTTGCTTCATTCTCGTCTAGTGCCTCATCCACATTCTGAAAGGCGATCAGCTTATAAATGATATTATCTGTTTGAAAAGCCGTGGCCGAGAGCAGTACTTTAATAACATTGTGGTCTTTGGTTAATTGAACTACCTTTCCCTCGCCCGGCCTCAATGAAAGAATCTCTTTGTGTAAATAGGGATCCCTTTTCTCGAGCGAATGAATACTTTTTAGATAAGGTATGCCCAACATCTTTTTAAGTGATTCGTTCATCCACCGGGTTTCCCCCGATTGATGATCGTAAGAGAGGATACCGGTATCTACCAATTCCAGAATTTTTTGCAGGTATTGATACTGTGTTTCGCGTTCTTTACTGATGACTTTAAACGTGCTGTTGATATCGTTAAATCCGCGGCGCAGCGGCTGTAGTTCAAGTGGGGCATGTTTTACGTCAAAATGCCGTGAAAAATCCCGGTAGTGAACCGACTCTACAAATTGTGATACTTCATCGTGCGCCTTTTTATGAAAGCGGTAAAAATCTACGAGTTCATATATTAATATGGGAACAATGAGTACCAGATAGATATATCCGCCGGTTCCTGTTACCAGGAGGAAAGCCGTAATACAAAGTGTGATAAACAACAGCGCCACCCTTATCAATATCCGCCATTCGTATTTTTTAAACATATTTTTAAAGTATCAGGTATTGGGTATTAGCGATGAGATGTGACCCAAGAGGGTTTATGCACGGCGAGCACCATTGCTCGCTTCTCTCATCTCACTTTTTACTTGCCGTTTATTACATGCCACTTGCTGCATCAGACTCCCCAGGGCTAAATATCATACTTACTCAGCCGGCGGTACAAAGCGGTTCGGGTTAGCCCCAGTTCCTTTGCAGCCTTGGTAATATTACCATTATGCTTTTCAATAACCCTGAGAATTGCGTTTTTTTCGATAATACCAAGATTCATTTCACCGGTTTCCTCTGAAGCGTCGGAGTGCGACTCAATCGGCGAAAAGATAAGGTCGGATGCTTCCAGGTTTTCGCCATCGCACATAATTACAGCACGTTCTATTGTGTACTGCAATTCCCGTACATTTCCGGGATAATGATATTGTTTTAATTTGTCAACAGCCGATGCAGCCAGTGTTAAGGAGGGCTTTAAATATTTAGCTGCATACAACTGCACAAAATGTTTAGCCAGCAATATCACATCTTCCTCCCGCTTGCGAAGGGGCGGAACAGTTATCTCAACAGTGTTGATCCTGTATACCAGGTCTTTTCTAAACTTGCTTTCGTTAGCCAGTTCACTAATAGGAACATTAGTAGCACAGATAAGCCTGATATCGATAGGCGTGGATTGGTTAGATCCTAACCTGGTTACCTGCCGGTTTTGCAAAACAGAAAGCAATTTAGCCTGCTGGTAAAGCGAAATATTACCAATTTCGTCTAAAAACAATGTACCACCGTTCGCAGATTCAAACCTGCCGGGCCGATCTTCTTTCGCATCTGTAAAGGCTCCTTTTTTGTGTCCGAATAATTCACTTTCGAACAAAGACTCCGTTAAGGCGCCTACATCTACTTTTACATAAGCTTGTTCGTTTCGTAAA
>DASUFG010000118.1:0-2653 GCA_036274715.1 Agriterribacter sp. | reverse complement strand
TGCCAACACTGGTCTGTTAAGTATTCCAGTCAAATTATACCACGGTAAAATATACAAAATACGAGTAGAGCATACTGATGGTGAAGGCGAAGGGTTGGCGGTACTCAACTGGAAAAAGCCCAATGCCGTTAACCCGGTCATTATACCCCTTGTAAATTTTCACAACTCACTTTCTTCGGCCGGGAATGCTGTTGTTAAAACTACGGCCCGTTGCATTAGTTGGGAGGGCACAAGAGCTTCTGCTAATAATATTTATGATGAGTTCTCTCCTTCTGCTGGAAATAAATACCTCGTCAGTGCATGGGTGAAAGAACAGAACGATTGCAAATGCAATGCCTACACAAACGCTGCTATAGAAATATATTATTCAAATGAAACTGGCAATTTCTTTTTGCAACGTGATGTACTGAAACCTTCCGGTAATATCATTGAAGGATGGCAGCGGATAGAAGAAGTGATTACCATTCCCGCCGGGGCCAAAAATATAGAAGTGCATTTTAAAGCGGGTAAAGATAGCCATTCAGAAAAAATATTTTTTGATGACTGGCGCTTTCATCCTTACAACGCCAATATGAAATCATTTGCGTACGATCCTGTGAGTTTGCGGTTAATGGGCGAACTGGATGAAAACAACTACGCTTCTTTTTACGAGTATGATGACGATGGTTCTTTAATAAGAGTAAAGAAAGAAACCGAGCGCGGGATAAAGACAATTAAGGAAACGGGGAGTGGATTGGGGACGGGGGATTGAGGGGTTAGGTGTCAGGTGTCGGGTATCAGGTCAGTAGAGAGCGATGAGCAGTGAGTTCTATTAGCTGATAAAAGGAGGACTAGCCTGGCAAGCTACCGTTTTAGATTTATTGCAAAGATGAATTGGAAGAATCCGCAGTTTGGGTTCCTCTCCTTAGCGGGGAGAGAAACCATGGGAGAGGTTAAATCCGTAAACATCAAAATTTTTAACAATGATACGATTGAAAAGAACAAAGGCATTCCTTTTAGCATTAATGCTGGCAACTGTAACTTATGGTCAGCAGTACGACCGCATTGTAGCGGAACTCGACAAAATCAGGAATTCCTATTCCGATTCCGGCTACAACAGTTATACCATAAGGTACCAATATGCCATGGAATCGGCCCCTGGTAAAGTATTAGATACCCTTAGCGCTTTTTTTAGAATGAAAGGCGGGAAATATTATTGCCGGGTAGCCCAGATGGAATTTGTGCAGGATGATAGTATAAACGCTGCCATATATCACAATGAAAAAACAATAGTGCTCACTAATGCCGCTATCAGTACCGAGAAAGGAAGGTTGATGATTGATAGCTGGGATTCGACTTTTGTTTCCACCAATATCGATTCAGTAGCTGTTACCGGCAATAGTACGAATCGAACGCTGAATTTTTATTTTGTTCCCGGCTCTGCCTATGGCAATTGCAGCATCACTTATAACAAAGAAACCTATCGTCCTCAGAAAATTACGTATGTACAAAGGGCTACACAAAATTATAAAGAGGGAGCTGAAAAGCCCGATGGTATTATTATCTCCATTTTGTTTTCTGCTTTTAATAAAACGGCTTTCAATGAAAACCTGTTTGATTACAAAAAATTCGTCAGGCGGCAGAATAAAAGCTGGTCAGCTACCGCTGATTTTACAAGTTATACCATAGTGAATAATGTGTATGTGGAGTGAAAACAGAATTTGCAAATATGGCCCGGTGTGCCAGGCCTGCAACATTGGCGTTCGGAACTTTTATGGAAAAATAGACATCGAATTTCACTATCCGCATACAGGCTAACCAACCATTTTGAAAAGCGTTACAAAGTATAACTTATGCTAAAACACCTATTCTCTTTGTTGTTTGGGATATCTTCCCTCTTGAATGCTATGGCCGTGGAAGAGCCAGCCATTATCGCCCCACTGGAAGGTCGTTTAGGTCAACTAAAGACTGACTCGTTTGCAGAGGTACAGGATATGGATTTTTATGCAGACCTGCAGCGTAGTTCACCCAAATTTGAAGCAACAAATCTTAAGAATATCATCAGCTTTTCAATGGATGAAGCCTCGGGGTTGGTATTAAAAACGCCGTTCCAGGCAACGCTTGTATACCGGCTTTACTTCTCCTTTAAAAACAAACCGTACGAAGAAGATTCATTAGAAGAGAACCAAACACTCGTTATTAACTATGATACGGCGCAGGGAAAACCATTTAACGCGATAAACAGTTTTGTTTTTGAGAATGCCGTCCGCGTTCGGGTGAAAATCGTAAGTATAAAAACGAATGCCGTCGGGTGGGATCCGGTGCCTTCACTTAAACTCACTAATGAACTGCGGATCGACCGGCAATATATTTTTAACTGCGGGGAGAATAAAGTGGCTGCCATAAGTTTTACACCACCTGGTACCGAAGGTGCCGATGAACTGCATGTGTTTTGGCCTGCTGCGGAAGGCGCTGATGAATACGACCTGGAGTGGAGGTATATTGACAGATCGGCTTATGATGCGAAAGTATATGGCGAACCAGGCTCCGGGGGTTTTGAAAAAAATGTATTCAGGAATAATGCAGCAAGGGTCACCTTGGATAACACGACCCATGATTACAACATTCCCCTGTTTTTTGAGGGCGGGGGCTGGCTGATTTTCAGGGTGCGATC
>DASUFG010000117.1:0-7832 GCA_036274715.1 Agriterribacter sp. | reverse complement strand
AATAACGCTTTTATTGCAACCCTGCCCGATAGTACCATTGTGCCTTCCATTCCTGGGCTGCTGGCCAAAAAAAACATTTCAACTGCCATTATCAGTACAGGTGATATTACAGATGCCACACCGGCGGCTTTTTACAGTCACGTTACAGACCGCAACGCATCCGGGCAAATTGCCGAAAGCTTTTTGCAGTCGGATGTAACCATACTCATTGGGGCAGGTGAAAAAAATTTTAATGCCCGGAAGGATGGAAAGAATTTAATAACCGCGATAAAGAATAAACGATACACTGTAGTTACAGATATCAATAATCTCGATACAGTTAACAATAGTAAAGTAGTGGTGCTTGATCATAAAGCCGGGTTGCCCGCTCACCAGGGACGAAAAGATTTTCTGCAAAAGGCGTTAGCCTTCAGCACCACAAAACTGAAGCAGAATAAAAACGGCTTTTTTATTATGGCGGAAGGTGCACAACCCGATTGGGCAGCACATGGCAATAAATTAGAATGGATGGTGCAGGAGGTACAAGACCTCGATAAAGCAATTGGCGACATGATGCGGTTTGTGGATGAAAACAAAGAAACACTGCTTATTGTTACAGCCGATCATGAGACCGGGGGCTTGACTTTGCTGAATGGAGACATACAATCTGGCAGGGTGGCGGGACAATTTTCGAGCGACGATCACTCCGCTGTATGCGTGCCGGTATTTGCTTATGGACCACAATCCAGATTATTTTCCGGCGTTTACCAAAATACAGAGATATTTAAGAAAATAACGAGTTTGCTTGCACGTTAGGATTGAACATTGTAGTTTGATACCAGGTGTAAATGAACAGTGCTAAGGCGAATAACGGCTAAAAATAATCGACAATTATGAGTTTCATTCCCTAATTTCGCGCCGCGAATCAGCAGTCAATGCCTGCCTGTATTAAGTTTAAGCATAGAAAACATGAATTGTAAAAAAGTTGACGTTTACCTCATAACGCTCGGTTTAGCCTTATCCATTTCTGTTACTGGGGTATCCCAAACTAAAAAAAGCACTCGCAGGGGCGAGCTGTATTTTTCATGGGGATATAATACCGAATGGTATACGCGTAGCGATCTTCACATTAATCAACCCGAACTGGGTAATAAATACAACTTCAATCATATTAAGGGGCACGACAAAAGAGGGTGGGATAATGGGCTATTTCAGAAAGCGATTTCCATACCCCAATATAATTACCGGCTCGGGTACATGTTTAACCCCGAAAAAGGTTGGGGGGTAGAGATCAACTTCGACCATACCAAGTTTATTTTTGAAGATGAGCAGGATGTTTCCCTTACCGGCAAATTCAATGGCCGAAATGTAGATACCACGGTGCATTTTTCACATGCCAATGGCTCTTACTATTATTTAAATAATGGGGCTAATTTTTTGTTATTCAACGTTGTTAAGCGCTATAATATATTCAAGGACAAAAGCGGGAATGTAAAACTGGATTTTTTGGGTAAGGCGGGTATTGGCCCGGTTATCCCGCATGTTGAAAACAGTTTTTTTGGTGGGAAAAACGAGCCCGATTTTCAGTTCGGTGGATGGAATATAGGTATTGAAGGCGCTTTAAAAGCCACCTTTTTCAGGTATGTGTTTCTGGAATACAGTAACAAATTAGATTATGCCCGTTACTCCAATCTTAAAATTTATGAAGGAACCGCAAAGCACGCTTTTGGCACGTATGAAATGATTCTGAGTTTGGGAGCCAATATACCGATAGGAAAGAAGACAGTTCATTAATTATTTTGTTGCTTTGGCCCGGGACCTTCGTCTATCGTTTCCTCCAGCGTTTTCCCGGTTTTGTCTTTTTTTAATTCTACTATAGGGTTGTTGCTTCGCGTTGCTGCATTATATTATCCGTCTCAATAATTTTATATCTTATCAATTACCGGTTGTATTATCTTGCAATAACAATTCAATCAAATGCGCATCATATCTTATAATGTTAATGGTATACGTGCTGCTATAAAAAAGGGGTTCATTGATTGGTTGAAAACTGATCCGGCCGATATTATTTGCGTGCAGGAAACAAAAGCCCAAAAGGAGAATGTAGATCATACTCTATTCAACGATCTTGGTTATAACGACTACTGGTATAGTGCTCAAAAAAAGGGCTATAGTGGTGTAGCGGTGTTTACCAGGATAAAACCCGATAACGTGATATATGGAACCGGGCATAGGGTGAGCGATGATGAGGGTAGGGTAATACAAATGGATTTTGGCGATACCCGGTTGATCAACGCTTATTTTCCCTCGGGCACCAGTGGCGATGTTCGCCAAACTTTTAAGTATGAATGGCTGGATGAATTTTTTAACTACCTCAATATAACCCGCGAAAAATATCCTAAACTCATCCTGTGCGGCGATTATAATATTGCCCATAAGGAAATTGATATTCATGATCCGAAAGGCAATAAAAATTCTTCTGGCTTTTTGCCGGAGGAGAGAGCCTGGATGGACAAGTTTTTAGAAACGGAGTGGATAGATTCTTTTCGTCATTTTAATACCGAACCACACCATTATAGCTGGTGGAGCCAACGGTTCCCCAGTGTACGCCTGAATAACAAGGGGTGGCGGATTGACTACATTAATGTTACCACACCGCTGAAAGACAATTTGATTGCTGCGGAAATATATCCTGATGTAAAGCACAGCGATCATTGCCCGGTGTACCTGGAAATAAAGCCAAAATCATAGCCGAAGTAAATTCATCTACCCATTATTTCAATACAGTTTGTGATCGTATATAACATTACTATAAAAATTCATCCCGCTATTGAAACAGCATGGATACGCTGGCAAAAAGAGGTGCATATCCCGGAAATATTGGAAACAGGAATGTTCGATGACTATAAAATATACCGTTTGTTAGAATTGGACGATGCAGACGGGCTTACTTTTACCATTCAATATTTTGCCACTTCCTGGCAAAGTTACCAGCAGTACATAGCTGACTTTGCTGACATCTTTCGTAAGAAAGCGATAGACAAGTGGGGGAACCAGTTTATAGCCTTCAGAACCGTAATGGAGCTTGTGAACTAATTGTGGAAAAGAATTAAAAATAATTTCCGGCATTGAAATTTATTGTAAATTACCTTCAAACCCCCAGTAGACAAGCATTTCAGCTCAGTGATCGTGAAACGACCCGCCAGCAAGGGTTTGAGAAACAGTGAGCCTTGGGCACTTAACATACCGAATTGGCGTTATCGCGTGCAATCCTTGTCCGGTGCGGGTTCGGAAAGGAAAAAGGAGAAGGTTAAAAAGTGTAAAAAAATTTTGTTGGACGCAAAAAGCCTCTATATTTGTCAACCTAAATAAAATTCTAAAAACGCTCTATCATGAACAAAGCTGAATTAATCGCAAAGATTGCAGACGATGCCGGTATCACAAAAACACAGGCTAACGAAGCATTGGATTCTTTTATTGAAGCGGTTACTAAAACCCTTAAAGGTGGTGGTAAAGTAACCTTAGTTGGCTTCGGTACGTTTTCCGTTTCTAAACGTGCTGCACGCAATGGCCGCAACCCACAAACTGGCGCTGTTATTAAAATCAAAGCTAAAAAAGTTGCCCGCTTTAAAGCAGGTAAAGAATTATCAGCAAAAATGTAATTCAAGCCGAAAGAAGATTATGAGCAGGATACACTGGTTGTATCTTGCTTTTTTTATTTTTGCATTGGTGTATCGTATTCAATTAAACAATAAATATTAATGTTATGGGAAGAGGTGACAAAAAAACAAAAAAGGGAAAAATCACGCAGGGGTCATTCGGTAAAAGCCGCCCGGCTAAACCTGTTAAAAAAGCTGCGGTACAGAAAAAAGAAGAAGGAACCGCTAAGTAAAGGAATGAGTTAATTGGGTTAAGCGGTTAATGGGGTTAAGTAAACATTGGGAACTTAATTCGGTCTGCTTAACTCAATACAACTTTTACCCACCCCGGCAAAAGGGTATTACGGTGCCAGCCGTTCAACTTTCCATTCGTTATCATTTTGTAAACTATATTGCAGGCGGTCGTGCAACCTGCTTGTTCTACCTTGCCAGAATTCTACAATAACCGGTCGTACAATATAACCTCCCCAGTAACGGGGTCTATTGATCACTTTACCGGCCATGGACTTATGATTCTTTTCAAATTCATCATCTATCCATTGCCTGTTTTGAATTACGCGGCTTTGCGGTGATGTGATTGCGCCAATGCGGCTTGTTTCAGGTCTTGAATGAAAATACAGGTCACTTTCATTAGCCGGTACTTTGTGAACCAACCCGGTTATCCTTACCTGCCGCTCCAGTTCTTTCCAGAAAAAAACGAGGCATGCCTT
The DNA here is from genome assembly GCA_036274715.1 of Agriterribacter sp. GTDB lineage: Bacteria > Bacteroidota > Bacteroidia > Chitinophagales > Chitinophagaceae > Agriterribacter. The sequence goes on along the minus strand of DASUFG010000117.1, from coordinate 3,484 downwards.
AGGATTATCTTCTATTTGCTGCGCTTTAAAACTTTCGTAATTGGTAAAAAATACAAAGCCTTTTTCTGAAAAGTTTTTCAACAAAACAATACGCGCCGAAGGGATGCCATCGGCAGATGCCGTTGCCAGGGTCATAGCATTCACTTCGTCAATTTCCGACGACACGGCTTCCTGCCACCATATGCTAAATTGCCTTACAGGGTCTGGTTCCAGGTCTTCTTCAAGTAATTTCTTTTTTGAATAGCTAATGCGTATGTCCGCAATTTCTTTTTTCATAATATGTAAAGCATTTAGTGATCCGGATGCGCAAAGGTAGTTGCAATTTTGTAGTTTTATTTTGACTGGTTCAAACATTTCCGGGTGCATTCCCTTTACTTTTGCAAGCATCTGGTATAGCTGACAAATTATATTGAATGGATAAAAATGTGCTTCCGGTGCTACTCTTTTCACCCTGGCAAATGCAGGGAGATAAGGCCGCAATAAGTGTATTGGTGATCACAAAAAAAAATAATGCAACAAGTTATCAAAACAGGGTGCTCAACTGGACGCTGGTCAGAAAGGAGTTTAAGGATTATCCCAAACCCGCTAAGGAGTTATTGATGAACTGTTGCATAGAAGCAATAGCGGAACATAATAGTCATGTAAAAAAATGCTTCGATTTGCAAAGAGGTGAGGGGGATTATGAAAAATTTTCCTGCAGAAGCAATATTAAATACTGGCACAAAATCTTTGAATCCTTCCGTCCTTATTTCCCATTGGTTAAATGGTATCATCGAAAAGTGCGATCGGGTAATTCAAACTTTCTTACTGCGCCATGTACTTTCAGTGGCTGCAGGCCATCATTATCATTCGATGTGAACAAGGTGAATAATGAGCTGACGCTGGACATCGGCATTGTGCTTAATGGAATTGCTTATCCGCTGGGCGTTTTTGAACGAACACATTTTTTGCTTGAAAGCAAAAACGAATACTTTATTCTCGGCTACCAGGAGTATCAAACACTGGAGCAGTTAGGGCAAATTAATGTGCAACAGTATGCGCACAACCCCGATGCATTTGCAAAGCATATACTGGTTGACCTTGAGAAAAACTATACGGTAAACCGGAATCACTATTTTCATACAGAAGAGATAGCTGTTTTGCCGGTTAACCGCCTTTTATTGAGTGAGCTCAATAACGCTTTTCTAATGCTTACCCCACAGTGGTTGTACGATGGAAACCGGGTGGAAGGAGAATGGGAAGAAGATTTTATGGTGATAAAGGATGGCGTTACCTGTGTGGTAAAGAGAAACAAGGAGAAAGAGGCTGAATTCATACAAACCCTGGTTGGTCTTCATCCAAATTTCAGCAATCAACGCAATGGCTACTACTACCTTTCGTTTGCCGATGCTCAAAAAAAGCAATGGTTCTTAAAAGTATATCATCGATTGCTTCAAATGGATATCGACATTATTGGTATGGACATGCTCCGGCATTTCAGGTATTCACCACACCAGGCCAAAACGACACTGAAGTTAGTGGAAGAAAGGCAGGCTATTCTTTTGTATGAAATGGAGGTGTCGTTCGGCGCTGAAAAAATCGCATTGAATGAATTGCAGAGAATGTTATTGGCCGGACAAAAAGCAGTATTGCTAAAAGATGGATCATTGGGTATACCCGGCGAAGAGTGGCTTCAGCAATATTCGTCGCTGGTAAAACACGGAAAAGTAAGAAACAATACGATAGAATTGCTGCGGTGGATGGCAGTAGCCGAACAAGATACGCCAGGCTCACCAATGCTGATCACAGAATCAATCAAAGAAAATTGGTGGAGAAAATGGAAGCAGTGGCAAACAGGTACAGCTCTTCTATATCCTATGCCCCTTTCTGTGAAAGCTTCGTTGCGCCCCTACCAGCAAAAGGGATATGAGTGGCTGCTGCTGCTTCATGAAATTGGTGCCGGTGGCTGTTTGGCAGATGACATGGGATTGGGCAAAACCCTGCAGGCTATTTGTGCCATCACCCATTTTATAGAACGGAATCCTCGGTCAAAAAGCATTATTATTTGTCCCGCTTCGTTAGTGTACAACTGGCAACAGGAATTTGACAGATTTGTGTCTGGTTTACAGGTACGCGTTTATCATGGTCCGCTAAGGCAAAAGGAACACATTACCCAACCAGGGGTGCAGGTTATTATTACCACTTACCATACCATCCGGGCAGATGCGGAATGGTTGTGCGGGCAAACCTACGACGTTGCTGTCATTGATGAGAGTCATAATATAAAGAATCCTGCAACCCAAATAGCGCAGGCCGTAATACAATTGCGGGCTGGTTTTCGGTTGGCCTTAAGTGGCACACCAGTAGTCAATAACACATTCGACCTGTATACACAACTCAATTTTGTTGTACCCGGCTTATTCGGTAGCCGGGAATTCTTTAAAAGGGAATACGCAGATCCCATAGACAATGGGCAGGACGCAGAAAAAATTTTGGCCCTGAAAAAGCTCACAGCCCCGTTTGTGCTTCGCCGCACCAAGGAGCAGGTGGCCAGGGACCTACCGGATAAAACGGAATCCATATTGTGGTGCGAAATGAATGGTTTGCAAAGAGGAGCATATGAGGAAATATTGCAACAAACGCGCAATAGCATTTTCCTCGAAATTAAAAACAATGGACTGGCAAAAAGTAAGCTTTCCATTTTGCAGGGAATGACGAAGCTCCGCCAGGTATGCAGCTCACCTTTGTTGTTGCCCAATGACGAATTACGTTGTAATGAGTCGGTAAAAACGGAGGTGTTGATGGATGAGCTGAATAATATATTGGGCAGTCACAAAGCACTTGTTTTTTCCCAATTCAGTTCCATGCTGCACCTGCTGGCTGACGAATGCAGAAAAAGGGGCTTTTCATTTTATCATTTTGATGGACAAACTCCTCCTGCTAAAAGAGCGGAGATGGTCGATGCATTTCAGGCGGAAGATAATACTGTGAATTTATTTTTGATTAGTCTTAAGGCGGGTAATACCGGGCTAACCCTTACTTCAGCGGATTATGTTTTTCTTTTTGATCCCTGGTGGAATACCGCAGTGGAAACACAGGCCATCGACCGTACCCATCGCATAGGGCAAACCAAAAATGTGTTCGCGTATAAAATGATTTGCAAGGACAGTATTGAAGAGAAGATGATTACGCTGCAGCAAAGAAAGAAAAAGCTATCAGAAGAGTTGGTATCAGCAGACGAGAATTTTGCAAAATCGCTTACCGAGGAAGATGTGCAATACCTTTTTAGTTGATGCGGAACAGGCAAGAGGTACAAATAATGTTCGCATTATCCATCCACCAGTGTTCCCACTTTCTCCCCTTTTACCACCCGTAGCAGGTTGCCTGGTTTGTTCATGTCAAAAACAATAATGGGTAGCTTGTTTTCCATACAGAGGGTAAAAGCAGTCATATCCATCACTTTCAGGTTTTTATCTATACATTCCCGGAATGTGATGCTGTCGTA
>DASUFG010000116.1:0-4671 GCA_036274715.1 Agriterribacter sp. | reverse complement strand
GATTTCCCGTCCATATAAATCATATTATAGGTAGTGCGGTCATCATTCTTTTTAAAAATGGCAACATGTAATATATCCTTGCCCACAAATACCTTATCAGCGGCTTTAACCACCTTCATTTTGCCCCCTTTTGTAAAAGCGATGATATCATCCAGGTCGGAGCAATCTTCTACAAATTCGTCTTTCTTTAACCCGGTACCAACAAAGCCTTCGGAGCGGTTCACATATAATTTCGCATTGGCAATAGCCACATGTTTGGCTTCAATCGCTTCAAAGCGTTTAATGGTTGTTTTGCGTTCCCGCCCTTTACCATATTTCTTCAAAAGATTTTCGTAATACGCAACGGCATAATCAACCAGGTGGTCGAGGTCGTATTTCACCTGTTTGATCTCTTTATCTATCCCTTTAATCTGCTCGTTTAATTCATCAATATCCAGCTTATAAATTCTCCGAACAGGCTTTTCCGTTAGCTTAACAATATCTTCCTTCGAGATATCCCTTTTCAATTGCTTTTTGAATGGAACAAAGGCTTTGTCGATGGCGCTCAGTACCTTTTCCCATGTTTCATGCTTCTTCTCCAGTTCCTTATATATTTTTTCTTCAAAAAATATTTTTTCAAGAGAAGTATAGTGCCATTTTTCCTGCAATTCGCCCAACTTTATTTCCAGTTCTTTCTTTAGCAGTTCACTGGTTAATTCGGTGGATGAGCGCAGCAGGTCGTGCACGGTGATGAAACCTGGCTTTTGTTCTACAATCACACATGCGTTAGGTGATATGCTTACTTCACAATCCGTAAAAGCATACAGCGCATCAATAGTAATATCTGTTGAGATGCCGGGAGCCAAATCAACCTGCACTTCAACATCCGCAGCGGTATTATCGGTTACTTTCTTGATTTTAATTTTTCCCTGGTCGTTCGCCCTTACAATAGAATCCATCAACTGGGTAGTAGTAACGCCATAGGGCACATCGCGAATCACCAGCGTTTTTTTGTCCAATTCCTCAATATGCGCACGGACTCTCACTTTTCCACCCCGTTTTCCTTCATTGTAGTTGGTCACGTCAATCATGCCCGCAGTTTGAAAGTCTGGAAACAGTTCAAACTTTTTTCCGCGCAAATGTTTGATAGCCGCCTCAATTACCTCGCAAAAGTTATGTGGCAATATTTTCGTGGAAAGCCCTACTGCAATGCCTTCAGCCCCCTGGGCCAGCAGCAAAGGAAACTTCATAGGAAGCGTAACGGGTTCATTTTTTCTTCCGTCATAGCTCAGTTGCCAGTTGGTGGTTTTGGCATTAAAGGCCACATCTAATGCAAATTTGCTGAGCCTTGCTTCAATGTAACGGGCCGCTGCCGCATCATCGCCGGTGCGCACATCGCCCCAGTTGCCCTGTGTTTCAATAAGCAAATCCTTTTGTCCCAAATTCACCAGGGCATCGCCAATAGATGCATCACCATGCGGATGATACTGCATCGACTGACCTATAATATTGGCCACTTTGTTAAACCGGCCGTCGTCCATTTCCTTCATGGCATGAAGGATGCGGCGTTGCACCGGCTTCAATCCGTCTTCTATTGCGGGAACCGCCCTTTCCAGGATTACATAAGAAGCGTAATCAAGGAACCACGTTTTATATTGGCCCTGGATACCGACTTCGCTTTCTAAAAAATTGTCTTTACTCATATTAATAACTCCAACACTTTATGTCAATTCAAATATTGAATACAATCCTGGTCACATCATTGTTCTCCAGGCGCTACATCCCAGCTTTTTTTACGATGTGTCCTAAATGAGTGAACTTAAACCCCTCAAAATATTTTAATCCATAACCAAATACCCTATCCATGCTGGAATGCCCGAATAATACAATACCGGTGACCTGCAAACCCCAATTTTCAAGCACCCAGCCTGCCATAAAAACAACAACAGCAACTCCTTTGTGATGAAAAAGATTGTAGGTAATGGCGCCTGCGGTATTTCCTGCTGCGTAACCCAGCATACTTACATCGGGACCAATGAATAATAAAAGAAAAATCCACCACTGCGCGTGCATCGTATATAACGCATATATGCTTAAAAGAAATAAAGCCAGTTCCTCCCATTTCAAAACCAGTTTCATTGGAGTAATGTTTATTTATTGTTCTTCCGGGCCAGCTTTTCGCTTCACTTCAAAATCCTTCATATTCTTTACCTGTCCCTGCACATCATAGTTACCGTCGTTGATCATTGCCTTTAACCGCCATAACATATAAGCATCCCCGGTTGTGTGCTTGCTTTTAGATAAAAACTGGTTAATGATCTTTGCCGCCTTTTGCCAATCTTTCGTAATAAATTGTTTAAGGTCCGGGTCATAAAAATCATAATCGTACTGAATCAATTTTTTACCGCCTTCCAGTATGCGCACGCCTTTATTTTCATTCACAAGCCTGGTCCATTCATCCGGATCAATCTCGAATTCGCTTAACGTAATGGGCCGTGCTAATTTTTTTGCTTTTAAAAATTCTTTCGGCGGAATGGTATGCAGCCATGAAGGATAAAAAATATTCCCCTTTTCATTAATAAAGGGAAGATTGTTCAGGTAAAGAATGAACACCCGCCCCTGGAATTCCTTAACAAAATGAAGCAGCCAGTAATACCCGCTTACATCATGTTTATTCTGTGCGGCCCAAATCCACAATATTTCTTCCGGGTTGCGCCGCAGGGTACCAACCAGTTCCGCTACCGTTGTATAATCATCCACAATGCCGCTGTCGGCCTTGCCATCATAGTCGCCGCCCGCCAGCACTTCCGACCACCAGTTTCTACGGGCTTCAATCCCGCTCCCAATGTAGATATCCAGGAGGGGACCCACTGCATAATCATCTTTTACCTGTATCACCTCGCCCCGCATGGTTTCATCCAATTCTATAGCCTTTTTTAAAACTTCAACATCCGCCTCGTTAAAAACAATATGTATCATGTAACATTATTAGTATCAAGAATATCAATCCACAACTTTATTCATTCAAATTATGTTTTAAGCTCTTCGGCAAGGTCAATTTCAACCTTTAAATTATCGATAATAAACTCCTGCCGGGTTGGTGTATTTTTTCCCATATAATATTCCAGTAATTGCTGTAAATGGGTTTCAGGCATTACCATTACTGGCTGCTTTCGCATGTCGGAGCTAATGAATTTAACAAACTCGTCGGGTGAGATTTCACCCAACCCTTTAAACCTGGTGATTTCGGGCTTTGCCCCTAATTTTTGAATGGCCTGTTGTTTCTCCGTCTCATCATAACAATAAATTGTTTCCTGCTTATTACGCACCCGGAACAGCGGCGTTTCCAGTATATACACATGACCATTCTTTACCAGGTCGGGGAAAAACTGTAAAAAGAAAGTGAGCAACAACAGCCTGATATGCATGCCATCCACATCGGCATCGGTTGCCACTACTACGTTATTGTATCTTAGGCCTTCAATACCCTCTTCTATATTTAAAGCATGTTGTAACAGGTTAAATTCTTCATTTTCGTATACTACTTTCTTTGTGAGACCGTAACAGTTCAGGGGTTTACCTCTCAAACTGAACACAGCCTGGGTTTCCACATCACGGGCTTTGGTAATGGAGCCACTCGCAGAATCACCTTCCGTAATAAAAATGGTACTCTCTAACTGGCGTTGGAGAAAGGTTTCCTTGCCTTTGCTATTTGGGGGGTCATCATTAAAATGAATACGGCAGTCGCGTAGTTTACGATTATGCAGGTTGGCTTTTTTGGCCCTTTCATTGGCCAACTTTTTAATGCCCGCCAGTTCTTTGCGCTCCCGTTCGCTTTGTTCAATTCTCTTTTTTAATGCTTCCGCGGTGGCAGGGTTTTTATGCAGGTAGTTGTCCAGTTCTTTCGAAATAAATTCATACACGAAATTCTTCATGCTCACACCACCCTCTTCCATATACTGTGACCCCAGTTTGGTTTTGGTTTGACTTTCAAACACGGGCTCCACAACCCTTACTGCAACGGCGGCCACAATGCTCTGCCTGATATCGGTAAAGTCGTAGTCTTTTTTATAGAAATCCCGGACTACTTTTACAAAGGCTTCGCGAAACGCAAGCTGATGGGTTCCACCCTGTGTAGTATACTGGCCATTCACAAAACTGAATATCTCTTCACCATAATCATTGTTATGCGTTATCGCCAGTTCGATATCATCGCCTTTAAGGTGTATAATAGGGTATCGAATTTCATCTTCATTGGTTTTACGCTGCAGCAAATCGAGCAACCCGTTTTTACTTACATATTTTTTACCATTGAATGTAATCACCAAACCCGCGTTCAGGTAGCAGTAGTTCCAGAGCAGGTTATCAATATATTCTGATTGAAAGTGAAAATTCCGGAATACCGTATCATCGGGAATAAAAGTCACCAGCGTACCATTACCCTCATTTGTTTTAGCTTCCCTGTGTTCTTTGACCAATACGCCGCGTTCAAACTCAGCCGTTTTTTCTCTTCCGTCTCTCACCGCCGTGACCTTAAAGTAATAGCTTAACGCATTAACAGCCTTGGTACCCACTCCATTTAAACCCACCGATTTCTGAAACGCTTTACTATCATACTTGGCACCGGTATTGATTTTGCTTACTACATCAACCACTTTGCCCAAAGGGATTCCCCTGCCAAAGTCGCGGACA
>DASUFG010000115.1:0-2982 GCA_036274715.1 Agriterribacter sp. | reverse complement strand
AACTTTAAGGATATTTGATGGGTTGATCAACCTGGCAAATGTATCATTATCATTCTTAAAAAATTGTTATGTCCTGGAGTCATTCCGTCAATATCCTCGGAAATATTTTTGCAATATGTATTGCATCTTACTGTACTTCAGTAAAATATAATGTTGCTGATTCGGAATATTCGGCGATTGATCATCCGGCAGATCAAATTATTCCTGGTGCGCAACGATTCGATCAATATATACATTTGTTAAAAGGGAGATCAGCGGCGGTTTTTGCAAATCAAACTTCCATTGTAGACAATGGTCATCTGGTTGATGCCCTGGAAAACCAGGGGGTTAATATCCACAAAATATTCTCTCCCGAACATGGATTTCGCGGTACCGCCGATGCGGGTGAAAAAGTGGGCAATTATACAGATGCACAAACAGGTATTCCGGTTATTTCACTGTATGGCGGCAAAAGAAAGCCAACCGCAGAAGATGTAAAAGATGTGGATGTTTTGGTATTTGATATTCAGGATGTTGGCGTAAGGTTTTACACTTATATTTCTTCCCTGCAGGAGTTTATGGAAGCAGCCATCCTGTTAAAAAAGCCCTTGATTATTCTCGACCGGCCTAACCCGAATGGGTTTTATGTAGATGGCCCTGTTCTTGACAAAAAATACAAATCTTTTATTGGCATGCAACCCGTACCGGTGGTATATGGTATGACGATTGGCGAATATGCTTGTATGCTGCTAAAAGAAAAATGGCTTTCCGTAAATGCAATGAACCCTGTTGTTTACACCGATTCAAAATCTGTCAGTAATATCGCCACATCAGAATTTAGTCTTACAGTTGTAAAATGCGGCAACTATACCCATCGTAGTAAATATGAATTGCCGGTACGCCCTTCCCCTAATTTGCCCAATATGCAGTCGATCTACCTGTACCCTTCCACTTGTTTTTTTGAAGGCACGGTATTAAGCGAAGGACGTGGAACGGATAAACCTTTCCAGGTTTTTGGGCATCCCTCATTGCCCAACTATTTATTTTCGTTTACTCCTAATCCCACCGAAGGCGCTAAAAATTCAAAACTATATGGAGAGCTTTGTTATGGTTGGAACGTAACTGGCACCACAGAACAGGTATTGCAGAAAATAAATTCACGTGTACAACTGCAATGGCTGGTAGAGGCTTACCGGCTTTTTCCCGACAAAACACATTTCTTTATTCTTCCTAAATCCGGGAAAATGGAAGAATCTTTCTTTAATAAATTGGCGGGGAACAATCAATTATGGCAACAAATTAAAGCCGGGTTACCCGAACAGGAGATCCGCAAAACATGGGAGCCTGGATTGGCAGCATTTAAAAAAATACGAAAGCAATACCTGTTGTACGATGATTTTTAAATTTCTTATCAGGAAGCATTTTTTACTTTTATCAGCATGTCGCTACAATCGCATACTCATTTGAACAAGAACAATATTAGAATTGTATTTATGGGTACTCCTGAATTTGCAGTGGCATCTTTGGATGCGCTGAATAGGGCTGGATACCATATCGCCGCTGTTGTTACCGCTCCCGACAAACCTTCGGGCAGGGGCATGAAGCTTAATGAAAGTGCGGTAAAAAAATACGCTTTGGCGCATAACATGCAGCTGCTGCAACCGGAAAAGTTGAAAGCTCCACAGTTTGTTGAGACACTGCGCGCTATTCAGGCACACCTGCAAATAGTGGTTGCTTTTCGACTGTTACCCGACGTGGTTTGGAATATGCCGCCGATGGGTACTGTAAACCTGCATGGCTCTTTGCTTCCTCAATACCGCGGCGCTGCGCCGATTAACTGGGCGGTGATTCATGGGGAAAGTAAAACCGGGGTAACTACTTTTAAACTACAACACCAAATCGATACAGGGAATATATTGCTGCAGGAGAGTTTTGCTATCGGCGAAGATGAAACCGCCGGCGAAGTGCACGATCGAATGAAGGACATTGGGGCTAATCTTTTAGTGCAAACCATCGATGGGCTGATCAGCGGAACCATACGGGAAACACCACAGGACCAACTGTCGCCAGGTGCGCTGGTTCGGGCTCCAAAAATATTTACCGAAACCTGCCGTATAGACTGGAACAAACCGGTACTTGAAGTATATAATCTTATCCGTGGTTTATCACCGTACCCGGGAGCCTTTACCATGCTGGATGATAAAGTCTTAAAAATATTCCATGCCAAAAAAATAGAACATGCGCCGGTTCTGCCACCAGGCAAACATGAAACAGATGGGAAGCATTTTTTAAGATATGCCTGTGCTGATGGCTCTATTGAAATTCAGGAATTACAACTCGAAGGGAAGAAAAGAATGAAGGTGGAAGACTTTTTACGAGGATATAGCAGGATAGTAGGATAATATGAAGGCGACAGTAGGACGTTAGGGAGGTTAGGTTAATATAACGAGACGATCCGGTTAATTTATAGCTCTTTAATGTCGGTTGCCAACAATAAATTCCGGTCTAACATCCCGGTTGCGGTGATGCTTTTGCCGGCCAATTCTTCAAGAGATGCATCATGAAACGGATTGCCCCCCAACTTCCTTAAAAAATATTCTTTGCTTTCCGTTTGAAGTATAACGGCATTACGCTCCGATTTGGAACCTTCCGAGGTTTTTTTGATCACAACCTTTCCAGAAAGTTGTACCTCCTTTATTTTTCCCGTATTTTTTTTACCTCCGCTCATAAATCCTCCATCCCAGTAGTTGATCGCGGCTTTCTTTGATGACAAGAATTTTGATATTATCAAAATCAACCGAGCCTGGTGTAGCAATGTCTTTAACGAAAGTACGGAATCTGGCGGTGCGTGGTGCAAGTTTCTTTTCCATCAGGCTTTGCGAGCTGGCTCTTACATTGGCTTCATACAGGCCTTTTTTGTCGTATGAAGAGAATCCTGTTTCTTTCAATAGTGTATTAATTTCTTTTTGGTGGGAGGATTGGGTGACGGTTTTTTGCCTATGA
>DASUFG010000114.1:0-3568 GCA_036274715.1 Agriterribacter sp. | reverse complement strand
CCGGCAGCTATCCTCATTTATCTGTCTCTATTATTTTTACCTCTTAATTTGGCCGCAGGTATACTATTAAGCGGATTATTTGGGTTTACTTTAGCGAGTATTGGCTTTAACGTAATGCATGATTCCTGCCACGGAAGTTATTCTTCCCGTGCGTGGGTAAACAACATTATGGGCTTAAGTATGAATGCGCTGGGCGGCAATGCCTTTTTCTGGAAGATCAAACACAATATCGTTCATCATACCTACACGAATATTGATGGTATTGACGATGATATTAATAATAAGCCGTTTATGCGGGAATGTTCTACACAAAAATGGTATGCCCCGCATAAATACCAGCATTATTATATGTTCTTTTTGTATGGTTTTACTTCGCTTTTCCTGCTTTTCATTACCGACTATATTAAATATGTAACAAAAAAAATATATACCACCCCTCTCAAACCCATGGATATTAAAGAACACCTGGTGTTTTGGATATCGAAAGCCTTATATGTGGGATTTACGATTGTGTTACCTATCATGGTTGTAGGATGGCAAGCCTGGTTATTGGGCTTCCTGGTGATGCATTTTGTGCTGGGTTTAACGTTGGCATTGGTTTTTCAACTGGCACATGTTGTGGAACACGCTGAATTTGATGTTGCGGGTATAGAACCCAAGAAAATTGAAAACGAATGGGCGATACACCAGGTAAATACTACCGCTGATTTTGCAGCAAAAAGCAAGCTGGTATCATGGTTTGTGGGTGGTTTAAATTTCCAGATCGAACATCATTTGTTTCCCCGCATCAGTCATATACATTATCCCGCACTCAGTAAAATCGTAGAAAAAACCTGCGAAGAGTTTGGTATACGATATAACTACTTTCCTACCCTGGGTGGTGCTATCGCATCCCACGTAAGGTTTATGAAACAAATGGGGCAACGGCCGGTTGAAAACATCGCAGGTGCTTCGCGTGATGCGGCATAATTCTGATCTTTTTTGTAAGTCTGGTAATGCATACTTTTCCTATATTCGGATAAATTTGGATATAGATGGATAAGGCACCAGCGCTTGGTACATTAATAGACCTTTCACTCAAATCAAATAAAGCTCAAACTGTTTTTCCGCCTATTAGCTATAGTACACGCTCATTACTTCGTTATCCCGGAGGGAAAACACGGGCAGTTGGTTTTATCCGGCAGTTTTTTCCAAAGAATCTTGAAGCATTATTATCTCCTTTCCTGGGCGGCGGGTCTATTGAATTGGCTATTGCTGCAGCGGGGGTTCCTGTGTATGGATATGATGCTTTTGAACCGCTGGTAGAATTCTGGCAATGCCTGGTTAAACAACCAGCCGAATTGACGGCGGAGGTAGAAAAATATTTTCCACTGCCGAAAGCCAAATTTTACGAATTGCAGAATGCACAAACAGCATTCAAAACAAAATTGCAACGGGCGGCTGTATATTATGTTATCAATCGTTCTTCCTTTTCGGGGTCCACACTTTCGGGGGGAATGTCGCCCGGACATCCCCGGTTTACCCGGACGTCCATTGAGCGATTGAGAAATTTTTACAACCCTAATATCACCATCAAAAAGGCGGATTATAAAATCGCTTTAGCCGAACATCCTTCTGTTTTCATGTATCTCGATCCACCTTATTTAATCAGGAATTCACTGTACGGCAAACATGGCAATGCGCACAAAGACTTCGATCACGAAGAGTTGGCGGCGATTTTACAGGACAGAGGAAAATGGATTTTATCATATAATGATTGTGAAGCAATCAGGGATTTGTATACGGGGTTTCATATGCTTAAGCCTGGCTGGAAGTATGGAATGAGCAATGATAAAGCTTCGAAAGAGGTTTTAATTTTCAGCAAAGATTTTAATATGAAAAAGTAAAGGAAGCTTTAAGCTTTTCAGTTTATTCTATTCAGAAACCTTCTCCCCATTAACATAAGTACTCAACACTTTCGTCTGCAAAATAGCCGAAGGATTGCATTCCATAATATCTGTATCGGTTATAATAAAATCCGCCCATTTCCCTTTTTCAATACTTCCCTTTTCTTTCTCTTCAAAATTTCCTTTGGCCGCCCATATGGTCATGCCGCGCAACGCCTGTTCTTTTGTTAGTGCTTCCTGCGCCTCGAATCCTTGCGGCGGATAACCGCTGGCATCTTTTCTTACTACTGCCGCATAAAAAGTTTTAAATTGATTAATATCCTCCACGGGAAAATCTGTTCCCAGTACGATCCATCCGCTTTGCTCCAAAAGCGACTGATAGGCATAAGCGCCTTTTATGCGTTCACTACCCAGGCGCTCTGTTGCCCAATACATATCTGAAGTGGCATGAGTAGGTTGTACGGAGGGAATGATATTATACCTGCCAAATAGTTTCATATCGCCCATGTTCACCACCTGCGCATGCTCTATCCTCCAGCGGCGGTCATTTTCGCCTTTCAGGATTTCGCCAAATTGTTGAAGTGCCATGCGGTTGGCCGAATCACCAATTGCATGTATGCATGCCTGGAAGGGGGAATCAAATATTCTCTCAAAAGCGTGCTTGTAGTGGCCGATATTATCCAGTAAAAAGCCATTCCAATTGGGCTTGTCCTGGTAAGGCTGCAGCAGGCAGGCACCTCTCGACCCCAATGCGCCATCAGCAAACAACTTAAAACCCGAAATATGCATCCGGTCACTTTTGTATATTCCTTTAACCAAGTAGTGATCATAGTTAGTTGCCACATCCGACAGGAGCACCGTCAATTTCATTTTGAGCTTTCCGTTTTTTTGTAAAGCATCTAAGAACTCCACTTCGGCTCTACTTAATCCACAATCTGTGATCGTAGTCAGTCCCATACCCAAGCAATTCATCTCGGCCGTTTTAACCCATTTTTCCATTGTTTCACTATCTGGCAGAGGAATAATACGGCTTACTTTGCCGACTGCATTATCAATTAAAACACCTGTAAGTACATTACCTTTTGTTTCAACCATTCCTCCCTGCACGGTGTCTCCAGCTTTAACGTTCGCCAGTGCCAGCGCCAGTGTATTGGCAATGGCGGCATGACCATCTATGCGCGAAAGAAAAACAGGGTTTTCCGGAAATGCTTTGTCCAGCATTTCTTTTGACGGAAAGACTGCATCGGACCAGTCATTCTGATCCCACCCTTGTCCCGATATCCATTTACCCGCTGGAATTTTATTTTCTTGTGCAAACTCTGTAATGCGCGTAATACATTCCTCCCAACTTTCTGTACCCACCAGGTTTACTTGTCCCAAAGAAAGCGCATACCCATAAAAATGAGCATGTCCATCTATGAAACCTGGATAAATTGATTTTCCGCCGGCATCAACAATATTGGATGAAGTATAGGTTTGCAACACCTGGTCATTGGTTCCGGTCATAATAATCTTTCCTTCTTTCACTGCAAATGCCTCTGCCATGCTAAAGCTGCTGTCTACCGTGTACACTTTTCCGTGATGTACAACGAGGTCCACGGTTATTTTTGAATTGCAGGACATACCGGTTAATATAACTAAAGCGCTGCATAATATTTTCATAAAAGCCAGGGTTTGTGTAA
>DASUFG010000113.1:0-3711 GCA_036274715.1 Agriterribacter sp. | reverse complement strand
AAGCTACCGCAGGTATGAATAACGCCCGGTACCGCTGCATTGTGACCAATACCTGTGGGGCAGATTCTTCCATCGCTGCAGTGTTAACAATTGCTGATCCTGCTACACCGATCAGCCTGAGCATTGATGCCGGCGACAATCCTCTATGTGCGGGAAATGCCGTTGTTTTCACAGCGACTGTAACTCCCGGCTCCTCCGCTTTATCTTACGAGTGGACGATTAATGGCCTGCCGGTAGGGGATAACAGCGCTGAATTTGAAACTGCGGCCATTGCAAACGGAGATGTGTTGCGCTGCAGGATTGTCGGCGACAATCATTGCATGATGGATAATACGATTATTTCGGACTCTGTCATTTTGGAAGTGGTTCCATCGGTTGCTGCATCTGTGGATGTTGTAGCATCAGCGAACGAAATTTGTGAAGGATCTATTATTGACTTTACGGCCAATGCCGTTAATGAAGGAGATGCTCCCCAATACCAATGGCAGATTAACGGAATTGATGCGGGAGCCAATAGCATCAGTTATTCCACCAGTGAATTAAAGGATGGAGATATAGTGACCTGCATACTTACCAGCAGCCTGGTTTGTAGCAGTCCCGCTATATCCGGGAGTAATATCATTGTCGTTCATCCAACGCCGGTGGTACGTTTTGATCCAGGCGAAGTGCTTATTCAGGAACGGGAGAGCACCATTTTACAACCTATTGTTGAAGGGCAGGCGGTGGATTATCGTTGGACGCCTGTTTCGGGGTTGAATAATCCATCCATTAAAGAACCTTTGGCAGGTCCGCTTGAAACAACAACTTATCAACTGGAGGTGACCAGCGATAAAGGTTGTACAACGAATGGGAGTATTGTGGTGAAAATATACCGGGCTTTACAAATGCCTTCGGCTTTCACACCTAATAAGGATGGTATAAATGACTTGTTTCGTGTGCCGCCAGAATTTTCAATAAAGCTTCATTCTTTTTCGATATATAACCGCTGGGGACAAAAAATATTTAGCACCATTCATGTTGAACAGGGTTGGGACGGTCAAAATAATAGCCGGCAACAGGCAGAAGGTATTTACACGTGGGTGATTCGCTACGACGACCCGCTTACGGGAAACACAGTCACAGCCAAAGGCAATGTGATGTTGATACAATAATCCAGGTTTAAAAAGGATAACCAATACCCAAATTGAAAATCAGGTTCTCTTTGCGCCATTCACTACTTCCAAAATTTACCTCGTCAATTACCCATCTATCGGGTTCCGGCAACCAGGGTTTCCGGATAGGGAAGGCCACATCAAGCCGTAATACCAGGAGTGACATATCGAAACGAACTCCCAACCCGGTTCCTATGGCCAGTTCTTTTAAAAAGTTCTTGCTGAATTGAGCCCCGGGTTTATCTACATTGTTATTATACAGCCATATGTTTCCCGCATCAACAAAAACGGCGCCGTGTACAATACTGAATAATTTTGCCCGGAATTCGGAATTTATTTCGAGTTTAATATCCCCGGATTGATCGGGCACGAAATCTTCGGTATTCAGGTTTTTATAGGTGCCCGGTCCAACAGAACGACTGCGAAATGCACGCAGGCTGCTGTTGCCGCCCGAATAAAATTGTTTGATATAGGGAAGCTCTGTTGAATTTCCGTACGGGTAACCAAAGCCGGTAATAAGGCGGTTAGCCCATACGTTTTTTGCAGAAAGTTTGATATAGTAACGAAGGTCGCTTTCTACTTTAACGTACTGAGAAAATTGAGCGTTAAAGATTTTTTTGGGATTTCCCCCAGCGGCGTCAGCGCCCGTTATCCATCCTGCAATATTCCCGGAAAGGTCGGCATTACCATTAAAATACAATCCCGTTATGCGCTGTGTTCCGGTTAGCTCATTGTAATTGTAATTGTAATTGGAGCCCATGATGAACTGTTTTTCTATTGCTTTTTCCAACGTAGGGTCGTCAAGGATATTCTCCTCGTATAGCGGTGTAACATTAAGCGGCTGAACGTAATTAACAGCGATTGGGTTAAGCTGGTGCTCCTTGCTGACGGTTTCCTTCCACGCATACCCAAATCCCGCCCTCAGGGAGTTCATGGTGTACAGCTTTTGTTTGTTAAGGATATCATAGGCCAGCAATATATTTGTTTTGGGCATAAAACCACTGCGGGTGTTTAACGAAATAAAGGGAATGATAAAACGAGGAAAGGAGAGTTGCGTTTCCAGTCCCCCGCGATACGTGTTAAAGCCTTTGTACTCCCCGCTGTACTGTATTTCGAATCCACCCGTGGCATTGATAGACAACAATTCACCACTCCTGAAGGTGTTGCGGTTACGCCAACCCACGCTTAACCCCGAGCCCGTTAGGTTATTTGATTTTACATTGGCATTAATGGTTGCCTGGAGCGATTTCCTGGGTAATGGAGTAAGATAATAATAGGCATCCAGTTTTGCGGAATCTGAATTTCCCAGGGGGGCAAATTTATTCTTCACAAATTTGAATACACCCAGGTTGATAAGCCTGCTGATGCTCTGGTGCTGATCTTTCTGATTGTACAGGTCGCCAGGATCGAATTGCATGGTCCGGGCGAACATCCCGGGTTTATATTTTTTTTTCGGATCAACCACATAATATCCCTCATGATATTCCGCATTGGTTTTTAGGGTGTCTTCTTTTTCGGCATTCAACCGGAAATCCGGAAATATATATACATTATTGATGGTATAAGCTTGTCTTGAATTTTCGGGGGCCGCTGGCTTAACTTTTACATACAGGTTTACCTGGTGGTTACCAATCGTGCTGTCCGTTTCAATAATAAGAAAGTCGGGGTTAAAATAGTAAAATCCTTTTTCTTTCAAATTCGCATCTATGCGCTCCCTTTCTGCTTTAATTACATCCAGGTTGAAAGCGTTCCCGGTTTTAAGGAGGGTATTGTCGATCGACTCATTAATTTTGGTTTGCAGCACTGAGCTGTCATGGTCAAAAAAAACATGGCTGATAGTATATTGTGTTCCCGTTTGAACGGTGTAGGTTACGTTGGCCTTTTTATTTTTTTGTGTACTGTCGCCCTGTACTGCACTTCTGAAGTATCCCTGGTTTTCGAGGTCACTTTGCAGCACTTTTTCATTCCATTCTACATTTACATCGCTTCCCAATACCGGCGGTTCACCCACTTTATATTTCAACCAGCCCATGATCGATTTTTTCTTTTTCGGGTTGCCGGCAAGGTTATACATCAGCAGTTTAAAAGGAATGCCCAGTATCCTTTTATTTGGCAGAGGCCTTACAAGGGATTTCAACTTACCGGTTATTCTTTTTCTTTCTTTTTTACGCAACGAAATATCCTCCACTTTAACCGAAGCCCCGGTATATAAAACTTCACCCGCGGGAAGTTTACTTGTGCTGCTGCACCCCGAAAGCCACGCGCCAATGAATATTAATATGATATAACTGAGCCGGTTCTGCATGGGCTTGTCACCTTTACTCTTCTGTTTTTGTTGATTCCCTTTGTATTCTCCTTTGCTCTTTTTCCCGCGCCCGCTGCTCAGGCGTTTTTCTTTTCCTGAATATGTCTTTGAATTTGTTATAATCCACAGTAATTACAAACCCAAGGCCGGTTTCTATGATGTAGCCTTCAAAAACAACCTCGTATTCGTTTTTCCTGTATGCCTGTAACATATAGCGGCCGTCCGGGGTCAATTGATAATTAAGGGCAATATTTC
>DASUFG010000112.1:0-5080 GCA_036274715.1 Agriterribacter sp. | reverse complement strand
AAGAATTAGACGAGTTGGTAGAACGACTAAAAAAACTACCGGGCATTGAATCGGTTGAGCGTTATGATACCGAGTTAGGCTGATCCTGATTGAACATGTATGGTAAAATAACCAGATAAAAAATCAAAACGGTAAGTGTATCTTTTTTTTTGTTAATTTTAATAACGATTAACGATTGATAAAGCCAAAACTAGTCTTTCATGACTACCCAAAGTACAGAACATAAACTGGAACTACGTTTCACGGATATATTCAAGCAACATGAATACCGGCTTTACACACTTGCATTAACCCTCACCAAATCGGATCAATACGCAAAAGACATCGTTCAGGATGTATTTATCAAGTTGTGGGAACACCGCAATGATATACATTCCATTACGAATATGGAAGCATGGCTTTACCGGCTCACCGAAAATAAAGTGATCGACTTTTTACGTAAGACCGCTGCCGACAAAAGATTGAGAGATGCGTTATGGATCAATATGCAATACTTATCGAATGAAACAGAAGAAATAGTATCCTCCCGGGAATATCACCAGATTATTGAAAAAGCCATTCATCAGTTACCGCCACAGCGCAAACGGATCTACCGACTGCGCAAGGAAGAAGGATTTAATTATCGCGAGATTGCGACCGAACTTCATATCTCGAAACATACAGTTAAGAACCAGCTTTTCACGGCTATCCGTTCCGTGAAAAATTTTATTACCCGCACCACCCAGGTATTTTTACTGTTTTTCTGATTTTTTCTCTTCTTCAATAGGAACTATTGTCCACTGCTTCGTCTTTGGACATAAGTAACTGCTTTTAATGAAGGAAAGAATACGATACCTGCTTGGCCAGTATGAAAAGAACCGGTGCTCCCGCGAGGAACTGGAAGAGTTGTTTGACTACATCAATAATGTTCGCAACACCGATGCCGCGCTTATGCGGATGGTGAAAAAGATATATGACGACATCAGCAAAACTCATCCCTCTTTTATTTATGTAGATGAAAGCGGTCGCCTGGTGCTCTCAGAGCCTGATGACGTGCATTTTCTACAGGAAGAAGAGAAAAAAGCCATCAAAAAAAGGAGACGACTACCTATAGTGGTTGTTTTTCTGACGGCCGTAGTAATGCTCTCCACTTCCGTTTGGCTATCCCGAAAAAATAGTTCTGTTGCCAGTACACCCCAACAGGACAGCCCTGTTGCCTTAACCAAAACGTTCAGCAAACGGGCTGAACATAAATTTTTATTACTGCCCGACAGTACTGAGGTATGGTTGAATGAAGCCAGTTCGCTCGAATTCCCGGATCATTTTAGCGGCGACAAAAGAGAAGTATTTCTTAATGGGGAGGCGTTCTTCAAAGTAAAGCATTCCGAAAAAATGCCGTTTATTATTCACACCCGGGAAATAAACATTAAGGTGTTGGGCACCACGTTTAATGTTAAGTCGTATGCCGGTGATAAAAGTTCGGAAACCAGCCTGATTAATGGTTCTATCGAAGTAACACTTCAATCAGATCCTGAAAGAAAGATCATTTTAAAACCTGCCGACAAATTAGTCATCACCAATGATGTAGCTGAGGTTTCCGGCCCCAAAAAGAACAGAAAAACAGACGAGCCGTTGATCACAATAAAAAAAATCAACTACCTGCCTGCCGACAGTACCGTTATCGAAACCTCATGGGTAGACGACCGCCTCATTTTCCGTAATGATCCATTTTCGGAGATAGCACTCCAAATGGAACGTAAATATGGAGTTCCTTTCCGCTTCGACAGCCCCGAGGTGAGGCAATTGAGGTTTACTGGCAATTTTAAACAAGAAAGTGTTGAACAGATGTTGAACGCACTGAAATTGGCAAGTGCAAATGCAAATGCCTTTTCGTATCGAAAACTAAGAGATACCATAGTAATAACGAAATAAATAATCCTGATATGATGACACAGAACACATCGTAACAACCAATTAAAAACGGGAAATGTTGTAGCATTTCCCGCACAGGTAAAACGAAACTTGGCTTACGGGATCAAACGAAAGATGCAAGTTTTATTTTTATTCACCCTTAACGATAAATGTATGAAAAAAATACGGATATGGAATAATGGCCATTTACCGACTGCTTATTTAAAAGTACTAACCGTTATGAAACTTACTGTTTTATTGCTATTGCTGAATGTTTGCCAGGCAATGGCAACAGTAAAAGCACAGGAGAAGGTTACGCTGACTGCAAATAATATGGCTATCAATAAAATACTGAACAGTATTGAAAAACAGGGATATTACCGCTTTGTGTACAACAGTAACCTTAAAGAAATAAAACGGAAAATATCCATTGATGCCAGGGAAGCCACCATTACCGAAGTACTCACCAACCTGCTTTCAGGAACGGGACTTATTTATAGTTTGCTTGAAGACAATCTTATCGTGATCCGTGAAAACGAAGAGCTGCGCCAGGATATTACGATAACGGGCAAAGTGAGCGACATCCAGGGCAACGGTTTACCTGGCGTTTCTATTACCATTAAAGGCACCAATAAAGGTGTAACAACCGATGCTGAAGGGAATTTCTCAATTACCGCCCCCGAAAAAAGCATCCTTGTTATTTCCTCCGTAGGTTTCAAATCCCAGGAGGTAGCCGTAAATAATCAAACAACCCTCGACATTTACCTCGAACCATCAGCTGCGGAACAACTGAATGAAGTAGTCGTTATTGGCTATGGTACTGCCAGCAAAAGAGACCTGACAGGTTCTATTGTAAAGGTGTCCGGAAAAGAAGTGGCCGATAAACCGAATACGAACCCCGTTTCCTCTTTACAGGGCAAGGTTGCGGGTTTGTCAGTTGTTAACAATGGCACCCCTGGTGCCGCTCCGGATATCCGCATCCGCGGAACAGTAAGTATCGGCCAAGTACATCCACTATACGTGGTAGACGGCATTTTTAACGATAATATAGACTATCTCAATCCAAACGACATTGAATCTATTGAAATTTTAAAAGACCCCTCCTCGTTAGCCATTTTTGGTGTAAGGGGCGCTACCGGTGTAATTGCCATTACAACAAAAAAAGCGAAGGCGGGACAAACCATCGTTAATTTTAATACCAGCTACGGAAATAAAAAACTGGTTGATAAAATCCAGTTGGTTAACGCAGAAGAATTTAAAATGCTGTTTGCGGAGGAACGGGCAAACAATGGAGTTACCGATCCTTTTGATTATACAGGTTTAACCGCCAATACCGATTGGATAGATGCCGTTACCCGTACGGGGCATTTTAACAATAACAACTTGAGCATTTCCGGCAGTACCGAAAAAAACAGGTTCAATATTGGGTTGGGGTATCTTTTTGATGAAGGCATTATCCGGCACGAAAAGTTGCAAAAAATGTTATTGTCTTTAAATGATGAATTTAAGATAACCAAAAATATTAAGATCGGCGTTATTTTAAATTCTTTCCGCCAGGATAATCCATTCGATGCTACAAGTGTTTTAGATGACGCCAGAAAAGTAATTCCCCAGGTCTCTTCCGGCACACAACCGTTTTTGGTAAAAAACCCATATGGTACAGATAGCCTGAATATGGATATTTATTCCGGACTGGATGTGGGCCTTCAATCTTCCGGCGTAGTGAATCCCTTGCTAAGCGTGGAAAATGAGTGGAATAAAACCATTAATATCGAATACCGGAATGTTGGGAGCGTATATGGCGAAATTAATTTTCTCAAACATTTTACGATCAGGTCAACTTTTTATGCGGATATAAGTAATGTAAACAAACGCCAATACAAGCCTTTGTACTACGCCTATAACCCTAAAAACAATACACCTTATTTATACAGCCAAACGACCAACGTGCAGGAAAATGATGACACCTACAAAAAATTCCAGCAGGACCAGGTGCTTACATACAAGAACGACTTTGGTGACCATGGCTTAACGGTAACTGGCGGGTTTACCACTTATTATTCCGGGGTGTTTCAAAGAACGGGAAGGGTGAGCCAAAACACCGGGCCTACCGGCCTACCCATTCCCGACAATGAACGATTCTGGTATATGTCTAATGGTTTTGAAGATCCTTCCACCACTTCCACCACCTCCGCTCAAAATGAATATACTACTGTATCGTACCTGGCCAGGGCCTTATACAACTATAAGGGAAAATATTTCCTGAATGGGTCTTTCAGAAATGATGCTTCTTCCCGTTTACCCCCAAAAAACAGGGATCAACAATTCTGGGCGATAGGTGCGGCATGGGAAATTTCGAATGAAGATTTTATGCAGCAACAGCAAATTTTTGATTACCTGAAATTGAAAGCTTCCATTGGAGTGCTGGGAAACCAAACAGCTTCAAGGTTAGATGGCACGCCACTTAATTATCCCTATTACCCCAATTTAACTTCCGGTACCAATGCGGTGTTTGGTACAAATGTTTATACGGCCGCAGTCCAGGAATACATTCAAAACCCGGATTTGAAATGGGAGACTGTTTCTGCCAAGGAAATAGGCATAGAGTTGAACGCCTTTCAGCATCGGCTCCATTTTGAAGCTAATTATTACGACAGAACCACGAAAGACTTAATGACCTATGTAGACAGGTCGGCAATCGGACTAAAGAATGAACTGATCAATGGCGGCAGCTTGAAAAACTGGGGTGAGGAATTTTCTGCCAGTTGGGAACAGGATTTCGCCAGAGATTTTAGGTTATCTGTGGGAGGAAATATTACTTTCATGAAAAATAAAGTACTCAGCCTCGCATCAGATCTTCCGGCAGGTGTATTGATCAGGAGTTTTCAAAACAATGGTAGCGCTGAAAGCAGAACGGAGCCGGGACACCCAATCGGATCTTTTTATGGATATATAGTGGATGGTATTTACCAGTCATATGCCGATATTCTGGCTTCTCCCAACGCTTCCTCAGTTGGTGCATACCGCCCTGGCGATCTGAAGTTTAAGGATATCAATGGCCCGGATGGTAAGGGTCCGGACGGAAAAATAACATCTGATGACCGAACTTTTATCGGCAATCCAACACCAGATTTCATGTATGGCACTTCTATCAACTTAACTTATAAAGGACTAAGCCTTGGTATTGATT
>DASUFG010000111.1:0-2585 GCA_036274715.1 Agriterribacter sp. | reverse complement strand
AATTCCTTGTCGGACATGCCTTGTTTGCCGTATTCTTCCGCCAGAATTTTTATAATCTGGTAGTTGAAATTTGTCTTTAGGTATTTTTCGTATATGTCGAATGCCCCATTTACATCTTTATTTACTTTCATTTTCACGTTAAACATTAACTCCACCGCTGTTGCGCTTTCTGGATTCTTTTCGTATGCATTTTCTATTACCTGAATCAGATCATCCATTTTATTCTGAGCACTGTAGAGCCGAACTTTAGTATTGAGCATATCATCGTCGTCATCTCCGAAAATATTTGCATATTTTTTTAATTCATCGGCAGTTTCATCATACTTTTCGTTGTCCATCAACTGCTGGATGTTTAACCGGAATGCCAGCATGCAATGCGGATCCTTTTCCTTCATTCTTTCGGTTTCCTGGAGCAGCAAGGTGCGGCTGCCTTCTTTGATATAGCATTGCATCAGTTCTAAGCGCAATAGCGAATTTTCCGGGTACATTTTCACTTTGTCTTCTATCAAAGACCTTGCTTCCGCCACCCGACCATCACGCAGGTAGGTTTTGCAAAGCAGGATATAGTTGATGATATTCTCGGGATCTTTTTTAATCTTTTCTTCAAAGAAAGCTTCCGCAAAATGTTTAATTGATCTGCTGGCCTGATGAGTGCTGCTTTGTTTTGGGTAAGGATGATACGCGTTGGAATAGGAGAGTCCTTCTACAGGGTTGTAACGCTCATCGGTAAGTCTGATGATAAAATTAGGTGAGGATATTCCCGTATAGGCAAGTTGCACCAATACCCGGTTGAATCCTTTTTTAAGCTGTACATAATTTTTATAATAATCAAGTTCAGTAACAAATTCCTTTTTCTCGGCAATCGCTTCTTCATCGTTTACCCATACCCTGATCGCCCCACTGCTTCCCGCATTCAATAGAACCTTTATATCGTTGGGCGCTTCAACAAAAGTTTGGGCGTATATTACGGCAGTATTATATCTGATATGTGCAAACGGAAAAGTCCAGCCGTCCCTGTTCATTACTGCCGGAGAAAACCATGTGATGTTAGCAGACGTTGCCGATCGGAAAATCGCTCCTGCTTCCGGATGTTGCAAAGGACCGAACTCGTTATGGTAGCCGCTACCGGAAAGGTTTTCAAATGGTCCTGCCAGTTGCCATTGCGGACCAACAGCGCTCATTTTAGCAACTTCCTTTAATGCTCTTGGAAAATTATTTGACGCCTGATAGTGCCAAAAGTTTACATAATAGGCAGCCGCTTTTATGGAGCCATTACAGTTGGGATCGTCGTAAATCTTCTGCAGAAGCTTTTGCTGGCTTACCGTTTTTTTTCCATACTCACCCAGTACGGCCTGGCTGAACCACATGGCAAACAGATAAGGATTTGGGTCCTTCAAGTTGTCATATACTCCGGAAAGGTAATCCTGCGGGATGTCATCTTTGCCTTCAAAAGTACAGAGATAAACGTATGTAATATAGGCGTCAACCGCGGTTGCAGGATCATCGAGTGCTTTTTTTAATAACTTAATTGCGGATTTTCTGTCGTTTGCGTGCAGCGCTTTCCAGGCATCTTCATAGTCGTTAGCGCGTGAGACAAGATTCAATACCAGGCAAAATAATCCCAGTAATGTAAGGCGGGTTGAAAACATATTTGAAAGTTTATTAATTTGTGTTTTTTACTTAATAAAGATATCCAGAAAATGAATACAATTGCCGTTCATGTACAACCAAATATTTATCTAAAAATTAATTCCGTTGATGTTCCCAGCTACTCTGCACCAAATCTCCAACCAGGATAAAAAACATATTGTAGCGGCAAAACTGATCACCTTGCCAAAACAAACCTATCCATTGCAGTTAGCAGACCTGTCGTTTTCTAAATAACCTTTCAAACGTTATCGCGTAATATTATGCCCACGACATTAAATAACGATGTTAGATCAAAAATTGTTATGAGGATAAGCGCAAGAATAAATATGCCCTGCAAAAGCCAACAAAAGACTCTTCAAGAGATACGGAAGACGTGGAAAACACTTGACATGGAAATCTAATTTGTAAAACCCGGTATTTGATACTACAAACAATGCGGTTGGAGTGGGTTGATTGGGTCGAGACAATTATTTTCGGTAATATCTATTGTGCTGTGTTTTGATTCAAAATACGACTCAACTTGGGGATACCATTAGATGCAACAGCCTATTCTGTTGAATGACGATATGCCTTCACAGGTCAGTCTTTCATATCTCAAATTCCACGTTCAGTACGAAGCCTTTTCCGGGCGCGGTGTCCAGGCTTATTTTTCCGTGATAAAGCTCTATCCGGTTGCGGATATTCCTCAACCCCATTCCCTTTAGGTTATCCGCAGCCAAATCGGCGCCGGTTCCATCATCGCTAATGACCAGCGACACTTTGTCGTTCTTTTGTGCTGCGTGAACGAGAACATTTCTTGCATTTGCATGTTTCATAATATTGTTCAGTTGCTCCTGCACAATTCTGTATAACATTAATTTATGGCTGTTGGTAAGAATGTTTTCGTTAAGTTGGTCTACGTCTACCTGGATATTAATGGGTTGAACTTCAGCAAT
>DASUFG010000110.1:0-4907 GCA_036274715.1 Agriterribacter sp. | reverse complement strand
ACAAATTGGGTTACCTGGGCAAGATTCAGTTTTCCTTTTACTGCCGCATCAATGTATTGATCGGTTACCGAGTTTTTGAGCAGCAGCCTGAAATCAAAAGGATCGTTGCCAAACTCAATATGTCCTTTGGAAATATCTACTACCGTATGGTCTGTTACGCCGTCGGGGTTATCCACTTTCGCACTGATGGCAATATTTTTTACCGGTTGGGGAAGATCGGGGTATTGAAAAAAGCCATCCAGCACATCAAGATTGATGCTGTAAGCCGGCATTTTAACCGAATTATACTCTCCCTTAACAAACCCGTTAAATAATGCTTTCCCGCTTGTTTTAATGCTGGCAAAATCGTTTTTGTATATGGCAGGTACAAGCGACAACAGTGTTTTAAATTCCGTAGACGGCGCATTGAATTTGATATCCATCCCATAAGTGGTATCATTTACAAACTGGAAATATCCGCCCGCCGAAAGTGTAAGATCATTCAAAGCGATATCATCAGTTTTGAAAGTATATTTATTCGTTTTGTTATCTACCTCTATGTCGGCATCAATAATAGTTTTTGCATTGATGAGGTAAGGGACTTTGGTGTAGGTGAAAGAAACCGACTCTGCCGATGTTTTTGTTTTCAAGGTAAAAAGATCAGCCGTGAAATCACCGCTGCCGGAATGATCCAGGTTGAAGATTTCGCTGCTCATATCGCCTGGGACATCTACATAGGAGATGTAGCCAT
The DNA here is from genome assembly GCA_036274715.1 of Agriterribacter sp. Lineage (GTDB taxonomy): Bacteria > Bacteroidota > Bacteroidia > Chitinophagales > Chitinophagaceae > Agriterribacter. Next base: position 4,177 of record DASUFG010000110.1, on the reverse strand, counting down.
TGTTGATGCTGTACTTTTTCAGACTTACATTAAATGCCCCCGAATCAGTTGCATTCGAAGACGTAGTATCGGGTTTCGTAATATCCCAGTTGGCTTTTCCGTCTTTGTCGACAATAGCGTGAATTCTCGGTTCATCAATCGTAACACTGTAGATTGTCATTTCCGATCCCCCAAAAAGGCTCATCAAATTGAGCGCAACGTCAATTTGTTTGGCCGCGATAAGTGTGTCTTTTGAAAAATCGCCCGTACCAATCACCTGCAGGTTTTCCAATCCTACTGCCAGGCGGGGGAAATGCCTGAACAGTGAAATATCGATATCTTTAAAATCAACCTGTGCATTTATGTTTTTATTAATCTGCGTTTTGGCAATGGTCATAATCTTTCCTTTAAACATAAAAGGAAGCGCAAAAGCCACTACGATTAACACCAGGAGAACAATGCCTGTAATTTTTAATACTTTTTTCATCATCATCGGATATTGTACTTTATTTTGACGGATAGAGAAAAATAAACATTTGTATTTCAGCTCTTTATTAAATTTACAAATATGACGCCAGAAAGACGCGATCGCTTATTACAAGTGCTGAATAAACGCCAAAATAATCTTGCTGTTGTGTTGGAGAATGTATTTGATCCGCATAATATTTCTGCCGTCATGCGTAGTTGTGATGCTGTGGGAATCCAGGATGTATATGTGCTGAACAGCAAAATCCCACGCCATAAAAAGTGGGGCGCCAAAAGCTCCTCCAGCGCAGCTAAATGGCTTACCATACACCAGTTTGACGACCCGAAATCCTGTTTTGATGAGATACGGCAAAAATATCAGACCATCTTAACCACGCATTTAAGCGCAGATGCTGTGGATATTTATGGGGTAGATTTTACCCAATCCCTGGCACTTGTTTTTGGCAACGAGCACTCCGGCGTGAGTGAAGAAATAAGGGAAATGGCAGATGGTAATTTTTTGATTCCCCAGGTAGGCATTATAAAGTCGTTAAATATTTCCGTTGCATGCGCAGTTACCATTTATGAAGCCTACCGGCAAAAAAAACTGGCGGGACATTATGACCAGCGAAACCTGCCGGAGTCCCGATTTAATCAATTGTTGGGGGAATGGGGATTTACACAGAATGACCTGCAATAAATAGCAACCGGCCGATAAAGATAGTGATGGCTAAAAGCAAAAGACCCTCGTTACCGAAGGCCTCTTGAATGTAAATAGCCCCAAAACTTAATTGTTTTCTGCGTTCCTGTTTGCGTTTCCAGCTCCAAAGAACTGCCCCTGCATTTCTTTAATTGGTTTTATATCGTATCCCTTCGGTATTTCAAAAGTCTTGTCATCTAACGCGGGGTCAAGATTAACACTGGTTACTTCCATATGCATGCTAAAACCATTGGGCCGGCTTACTTCATATTCCATCACAAATCCGTCTATTTTATCCAATCCGTTCATATTAAAACCAGCGCCACCTCTCTGCCGGCCACCACCGCCACCTCTTCCAAAACCTGCACCCATGGCCGTTGGGTAACCTTCAGCCATTTTAAAATCCGGTGTGTACCATACGGTAGTTTCGTTTTCGCCCTGCCTTGTTTTCGTTTTAATGATCGCTTTCTTACAAGTATAGCCCGCTATTTTTTTGGTTTGATCGGTGTTCATAATTTCAATATTGCGGGAACTGGAGTCGCGGTTGCCACCTGATTGTCCGCGCGCCTGCCTGATGGAATCCATCCGCCTTCTCATCTCAGCCTCATCTTCTGCCGTGCTGTAAAAACCTGTTTTGCGGCCATTGGCCTGGGTAAGTGTGGTGGTGCGTTCATTTTTTTTGTCGATGATTACGGTGTTATTTCCAAAATCACTTTCAGTAAAGGTTTTAGTAAAATCCTTCGTGAAATAAATAGTACTTTTGGTCTCCATTCCACCGGCTGCAAAAGGGCTGTCGTCTCCACCACCTGCATTGCGATTTGCATTTTCCGGAAAAGTAATTTCCGCTTTTGCTTTTACAATGGCATGCTCCACTATTTTTTGTTGGGCAAAACCACCGAGGCTAAAGGCTGCAAACAAAAAGGATAGCCAATACCTACTTTTCATGGTTCAAGTATTTGTGCTTCAAATGTACAATAGTAAAGCGGGGAACTGTTATATCGGAAGGTTAATAATGGTTAATGAATTTCAAAGAAGCAAACCGATCCACCTACCCATTCTTTGTCTTTGTTGTACCGAACACCAATCATTTTTCCCTTGCTGAGGCGCGCCAGGTTAATGGCGGCGTGTGGCCGGGCCTCGCCCTCGGGCCAAACGTACATCATTCGTATCTCCACTTTAGCCGGTATATCGGGTGTGGGTATGACATCCGCGTATTTCACCTTTCGCTGCAGGATCCAGTTCTGGGGGTCTTTGATGTTTTCCAGGTCGGTTGCTGTGACATCAATGATCACACCCTGCCCGGCAAAAGAAAAAAGTGGCTTCACCACATAGTTTTCCAGGTCATCCGGCATTTTTTTTACTTCATTCAGAAAGAAGGTTTCCGGAACATAAGGATGATTTATAAAAGGAAGTGTGAATTTGCTGATGCGATAAAACCAATTGGGATGGGGTACCCATTCCACATCCCAGTCTTTGGTAATGTCAATGCAGTTTTCCAGTCCCGATTGTGCATGCAGGTCATCAAAAATAACGCGGTTGTATATTCTTTTTATTTCGGTTTTCTTTCCGTTTTTCAGGTAAAACAGTTTCTTTCCATCAGCCTGCAGATCGGTTAAACACACGGGTTGTATACCGGTATAGTCCTGTGTGCAGTAAAAGTCGATTTTGGTTTTTTGCTGATGCGGTTTTATCTCCAGCAGAATTACATTTTCGGCTGCATGGTTACCGAGTAACAATTTTCTCAACATCGCTAAATAGGATGCTTTGTCGTAGCCATGCAAATAATGAGAATAATTTTCTGGTATATCAAAATGCTTTCTTACCACTTCGGGGTAATACACCTGGAAGCCAAACAGGGTAGGGAAGCCCTGCATTTCTATCAATTGAGGTTCCAGTTCATTGGCTGCATTAATACACACGCCAAAATCAAATTCTATCATCTCGCACTTCGATGTTGCGCCGGGCACGTATTCGGCTGGGGGGATAGCGCGTTCGGTGATTTTTTCAAAATCGGGTGCAGTAATTACATCAATAATTCGCTCACAGGCATCAAGCATTTTTTGGGTGAATGCCTTATCTATAAAAACGGGGGTTTCCGCCACACGAAATTCAATGGCTCCCGGGTGCAGGCTATGCAGGTCTTTTAAAAACGTTTCATACCCATTTTTTGTAAATGCATCGTTGAACTTTTTTCGCAAAAAAGGAACCATGGACCACCAGTTTACAGGCAAGATAATTATTATATGTTACACTTCCACCGCCTGTAAATGCTCCACCGCCTGGTTAAGAAAGTTAGGAAGTACGTGGGAATAGGTCCACAATATTTTATCAGGATCGTTTAGGTGTTCAATCATCGAAGCCCATTTGGCTTCGCCGTGTGCGGCAATTACGCTTTGCTTCTTGTCTTCGCGCTGGAGGTACATACTCATGCCAATGGCGTCGGCTTCGGGGTGGAACTGGGTGCCAATCATGTATTGATTAAACCGGATAGACATGATCGCTCTTTCTAACGGCACATGCGGCCGTTCCTTTTCAATACAGAGTACAGCCGCTCCCGCATTTTTGAGGCGGTTGTGATCGGGATGGGTTACCTGGTAATCGCGGCTGTCCACACCAAAAAAAGGATCGGTGAGCCCATCAAATACGATTTCATTTTTCCCGTCTTTAAGCAGGTGAATGGGGAATACGCCAAAAGCGGTTGATTTACGTTTGGATACTTTCGCCAAACGGTAATGTCGGCATACCAACTGGTAAGAGTGGCAAATGAAAAAAACGTATTTTTTTTGGGTATTGCCGGGATTGTTGTTCCATTCTTCTACCTGGGTAAGCCAGTGAAAAAATCGACTTTCCCATTCACTTCCCTTACTGTCGAGGGGACTGCCCGGTCCCCCGGTGGAGATATAAATGTCATAGGATGTATCGGGTACTTCTAATTTTTGGCGGACATCAAATTCGGCGAAATCCATATTCAAATCAATAGCTTCTCCATATTGCCTGAGTATATCCCTGATACACCTCATGCCCTGGTTGGCT
>DASUFG010000109.1:0-9416 GCA_036274715.1 Agriterribacter sp. | reverse complement strand
GACATACTCACGAACTACGTTCTTAAATCGTTGTGTTGACGAAAGTAATTTCTCGGCATGATACAGTACTTTTTGTGAATTTGAAATGCGTTGAAAGCTGTTGTTTACCAGATCTGACTGATGCAGTGAGATGTATACTGCTACGGCCATTGTGGAGGCTACAATAAAAAGTATTAAAAGCAATATTTTTCCAATAGACGATTGCATCTAAAAGGGATAATGGATATAATTTCTGCAACAGCTGCGCTAACAATTTGTTCGGAAAGGAAATTACGGAAAAAGAAAACAACTTCAGTTTTAAATTCAAAAAAAAGCCAAAAACAAAGCAAAAAAAGCAATATTCTTCAAAATAAGCCACCCAAATAGGTTTTTTTATGGTCTTAGCTTAAGTGAAAACCTATATCAATTAAAATATTAAAATGTCAGTCTTAGAGATGATATTACCGATTCCTGAACCGGCCCCACGCCGCAGTGTTATGAAAAAAATTACCTTTTATAAAGGCTTGATGGTCTTCCGGGTGATCCATAAAATGAGTATACAACCTCCCTAATTGAGTTGGGGATCCGTTGGAAAATTGACCATTATGCTATAATCGTCACCCAGGAGTTTAAGCGACTCCTTCCAGATATCTTCGGGTTTGTGTAGAAAAACCAGGTTCTTTTTTGCCATTGCCGTAATCCAACTCTTTCCTTTCATCTCTTCATTAAGCTGGTTATTGCCCCAACCCGAATAACCAATATAAAAACGAATGTTGTCGGGATCTATCTGGTCTTTTTTAAGCAGGTTTTTTATGATCTCAAAATCGCCTCCCCAGTAAATGCCATCCGTTACTTCTTGACTCCCGGGTATCTGGTCGGGACAGATATGTAAATAATGAAGTGTATCTGGCTGTACCGGACCACCAAAAAATATGGGTATCTTAATTCCTTCCAGTTCCGGCACCAACTCATCAAGGGTATGTTTAATATCCTTGTTCAGCACAAATCCAAAACTACCCTCTTCCTGGTGGTCACATAATAAAACAACGGTGCGCATAAAATGGGGATCCTTTAGAAAAGGTTCAGCAATTAATAATATACCGGTTGAAGGTTCAAGCATTGGTTCTAAGATAGTATAGAATATATTCCCCGGCAATTAATATCCTGAAAATAAGCTGAAAAAAAACCCATCCTGATGGGGTATTCAAAAGATATGGGAGCAGTATCTCCGAATTTTTGTATAATTACCCTCAAACCCTTATCTGCGACACTAACCAAGTGTAAAATTGAGTTAAATCATCAATACCACAGCTTAAACCCAGTTTATATCGAAGTAATTTTACAGCCCGATGAAGAAAATTTACTTACTGATCATTATTCTTATTTCCCTTTCGCTTATTGGCATTATCGTAATACAGATCATGTCCATTAAGAATGCGCTCATTATCAAAAATGAGCAGTTGGAACAAAATATCCAATTGGCAGTTAGCGACGTAGGCACGGAAATAGCAGAACAAAAAAGTAAATTATCTTCAACGGTTTCGCCCAAATTATCGCCGGAATGGCCCTCAGACCAATTTTTGCAATTGCTTAAGCCTCCCACCGTGGCGCAACGTTATACGCCCAACCAGGTATATGATAAGTTGAAAATGGCATTAAACAAACACGGTTTCAAAAGAACCAATTTTGAGTTTGCAGTACTTAACCGCAACAGCCTTACCAATAACTATGAAATGCAAACCATCAATTTCAGTAAACTGCTTGCTGATACTGCGCGAAACCGCACATTCTGGTTCCCGCTTTCCGCGCCATCGGGAAGTATTGCCGAAGGACTGGTAGCCGACGAAGAATTATGGGTAATCGTTCCTGACGTAAAAAACTTTTTGCTGGGGTCGATGAGTTGGATGATTGCAGGTTCTGTATTATTTACCCTGGTTATCTGTACCGCTTTCTTTTTAACAGTGCGCACCATGCTGCTTCAAAAAAAACTAAGTGAGATCAAAGGCGACTTCATCAATAATATGACCCATGAATTTAAAACACCTTTAGCTACCATATCGCTCGCAGTGGATGCTTTGAAAAACGAAAAAGTATTGGGGAGCAAAGAAAAAATGGATTACTTCAGCAGTATCATAAAAGACGAGAATAAGCGCATGAACAAACAGGTGGAAACTATACTCCAGGCTGCTTTGCTCGATAAACAGGAAGTACAGCTCAATTTAAAGCCCCAGCATGTACATGAAATTATCAGCCGTGCAGTTGATAATTTCAGACTGCAGATGGAAGAACGCGATGGCAAAGCCGAACTTGCCCTTAAAGCTACAAAAGATGTTATCGAGGCGGACGAAGTGCACTTTACCAACCTGGTAAGCAATCTCATTGATAATGCCATTAAATATTCTAAAGACGATGGTTTACTGATCCGCATTTGCACTCAAAATACAGGTAGTGCAATCCGTATAAAAATTGAAGACAACGGAATAGGTATGAGCAAGGAAACCGTGAACAGGATATTTGAAAAGTTTTACCGCGCCCATACCGGCAATATCCACAATGTAAAAGGCTTTGGATTAGGTTTAAGTTATGTTAAGACAATGGTAGACGCCCAAAAAGGAAAAATAAGAGTTGAAAGCGTGCCAGGCAAAGGCTCTTCGTTTACACTTGAATTCCCGCTGCTCAAGTAAACAATAAACATCCGTCGCCATAACTTAAAAACCTGAAATCATTATCGAGGGCATAGGCATATACTTTTTTCCAGTCGTCCCCAATAAGTGCGGCTACAAGTAACAGTAAGGTGGATTGCGGCTGATGAAAATTAGTAATCAATCCTGAAGTAACATTGAACCTGTAACCCGGAGCAATTAGTATTTGTGTTTGACTAAGCAGTTTTTTCATTTGATGGTCCCTCATCCAATTCAGCAATAAGGAAAGGGATTCGGACACTGGTATTTTATGTGCCGCCAGGTTTTCATACACTTCCCACTGATTTATTATCAATCCGTCTGCCGGAATGCCGGGAGACTGTTTTATTTTCACGCCCATCCAATAAAGGCTTTCTATTGTTCGTAACGAAGTGGTGCCTACGCAAAAAATGCGCCCTATACGTTCAATTAATTTTTCGATTGTTTCGTAACGTACATCTATAAATTCGTGATGCATGACATGATCCTGCATTTGCTCCGATTTTACCGGTTTAAAAGTACCAGCCCCTACATGCAGGGTCACAAAATCCCGTTCAATATGTTTAGCATCGAGCGATTGAAAAATATGCTCCGTAAAATGTAGTCCGGCCGTAGGTGCGGCCACAGAACCTTGTTGCAGTGCATAAATAGTTTGATACCTTTCCTCATCGTTGATGTCCGCCTCCCTTTTGATATACGGCGGTAGCGGCATTACACCTGCATAATGCAGTATTTCCGCGAAACTCAAATCCGTGGGCACCCAATCCATTTCAATGGTAAAGCTCTCAGGCAGTCTTTCAACAATCGATGCCCGCAAAATGATTTCAGTTCCTTTAATGCCAATCCTCTTTTCTAACACCATTCCCCGTTTCCATTTTGACGCACCACCCACCAGGCAGTTCCACCATACCCTCCCCTTTTGAAACATGGCAGTCGTAACATCTGCATACTGCTCATGGTGAGCCAGGCAAAATATTTCTATAACACCTCCTGATGGTTTTTGAAACAGCAGCCTCGCTTCAACCACCCGGGTGTCGTTCAGTATCATCAGTGCATCAGCAGGTAAATGCGCTGCAATATTGAAGTATTTATCTTCGGAAATCTGCCCGTTTTTACAAACCAGCAGTTTGGAAGCATCCCGTTCAGGCAAGGGATACCGGGCAATACGTTGTTCAGGTAAAGGGTATATAAAGTCTTTAATCTGGAGTTCCTTCGGGTTCATCGAATAATATACTAATGCTTTTGCCGCAAATTAAAAAGATTGAAGTTCCATTCCAGTTAAAATGCATGTTTGGGATAAAAATAGTCAATTGATGTTGCTTGAGCCATGTGTAAGATTGCCGATGTTAAAACGGTATCCACAATCGGTTGCACTTATCCACCACTATTCACATTATCAGCAGCTCGTATTCCTCACTGCCACGTCAAATTCCCTCTATAATCCCATTCAGCTGCATGTTTTCAAAAAAAATTAACTGTGGATAAAATATTTAATTTAAAACCTGCGTTATAGGTGGGAAAATGTGTTATTTTGTGGGAATAAATGGGAATTAGGTATAACTTTTTATAAATGATACGGTTTTTAGGGGAATATGAAGCTACTCTGGACGCAAAAGGTCGGTTTCTCCTTCCAACAGGATTTAAAAGGCAAATCCCGGAGGGGGAAACCGGTAGCTTCTTTATTAACAGGGGGTTTGAGCGTTGCTTAACCCTGTACCCGATAAAAAACTGGGAACCGATTTTTGAAAACATTGGCAGCAAAAGTGATTTTGATCCAAAAGTACGCGAATTCCGCCGCTACTTTTTAAATGGAGTAACATTGGAAATGGACAGCGCAGGGAGATTATTGTTACCCAGGAACCTGATGGAGTATGCCGGCCTGCAAAAAGATATTGTATTGGTTTCGGCCTTCGATAAAATTGAAATCTGGGATAAAAGTAAGTATCAGCAGTTCTTTGACACTTTTTCACCCGAAGCATTCAGCCAGTTAGCTGAGAGTGTAATGACCGATAAAAGCGGACAGGTTAACAGTTAGTGTCGGGAGGTAAAGCTGAACGAGGGAAGCTATCATTAAACGCTGGCTTTTCGTCTTTAATTTACCACTATGGAACAAGCATACCACATACCTGTTTTAGCCGGTGAACTTATAGAGGCTTTACAAATTAAGCCCGGTGGGGTATATGTTGATTGCACTTTTGGCGGTGGGGGACACAGCAGGGCCATTTTGACTCAGTTAAGCAACGCTGGGCGGCTGGTAGTTTTTGACCAGGACCAGGATGCCCGGCTAAATGTACCTGATGATCCGCGCATTCTTTTTATACCGCATAACTTCCGGCATATTCAAAAATTTCTACGACTGCATCAAATAGATAAGGTAGATGGGATCATTGCCGATCTTGGCGTTTCCAGTCACCAGTTTAATGAAGCCGATCGGGGATTCTCAACCCGTTTTGATGCATCGTTGCTGGATATGCGGATGGATCAAAGGCAGGAACTTAACGCCGCCGTCATTCTTAACACCTACACCGAACAGCAGTTACACAAGCTGTTTGAAAAGTACGGAGAAGTAACGAATGCCAAAACCCTGGCTAAAATAATCGTGCAACACCGGCAACTTGGCACTATTAGTACAGTCAACGACTTTAAAAATGCAGTTTCTTCAGTGGTGAAAGGTAATCCCAATAAATACTTTGCCCAGGTATTTCAGGCTTTACGCATTACAGTAAATGATGAACTAGGTGCTTTACAGGAAATGCTCCGGCAACTCCCTTCTCTTCTCAAGCAACATGGCCGTGTAGCTATCATAACGTTTCACAGTATAGAAGACAGGATGGTAAAAGTTTTTTTTCGAAATGGAAGTTTTGAGGAAACGGTACCGGATTCTTTGTATGGTACAACACCAGAAAGCCCCTTTCTTATCATTACAAAAAAGCCAATACTTCCTTCACGTACAGAAACCACCGAAAATCCAAGAAGCCGGAGTGCGAAACTTAGGGTGGCAGAAAGGAAATAAAAATGCAGATAGTCATCATAAAAAATATAAATGCCTGAAACAGAAAATATAAAAACAACCGAATCATCGCCCTGGAAAGGCGGCATCAAAAAATGGCTAAACTCCCGGTGGGTGGTTAAAAACATCTACTACTTTCTTTTTTTAGGCATGCTGGCGATAATATATATATACAACGGGCATTATGCGGAAAACACGATAAAGGACATCAATCGAAATGCAAAAGCATTGAAGGAATTGCAGTACGAATACAAAACAGTAAAAGGTGAACTGATGATGCGCGGTAAGGAAAGCGAACTGGCTAAAGCGGTAGAGCCCATGGGTCTGAAACCATTGAAAGTGCCGCCGGTTACTATTATTGAAAAAAGCAAAAACTAAAACATAAAGCGCATCTGAATTGGCTAAACAGCAATCACGGGATGCAAACTAATCTTGGAAATAAAGAAAGACATATTATGGCGGGTGTACCTGTGCTTTTTAGGCATAGTAATGTTAAGTCTTTGCGTAATTGGCAAGGCTTTTTACATTCAACAAATCCAGGGAGCATATTGGAAAAGCCTGAGCGATAGCCTGCACCTCGAATACCGCACCCTGGATGCGGACAGGGGAACCATTTATAGTGAAGATGGAAGTATGCTAAGTACTTCTATTCCATTTTTTGACATACATATTGATTTCCTGGCAGACGGTCTCCGTGAAAAATCTGGAAAGAGATTTAAGGAAAATGTTGATTCTATGGCTCACGGATTGGCGTCCATTTTTAAAGACCAGGCGGCGGCTGAATACAAAAAACAGCTGGAAGCAGGGTATCGAAAAAGAGAGCGATATTATCTGTTAAAAAAGAAAGTGAGTTTCGAACAATACCAGGCATTGCGGCAACTTCCCTTAGTAAGACAGGGAAGAAACAAAAGCGGTTTTATTGTAGAAGATATGGAAAAGCGACTTACGCCGTTTGGCTTATTGGCTAACCGTACTATCGGTCTATCGAGATCATATGTAAACAACAATAAACAAATTGTTACGCAAAATGTGGGGCTCGAAAAAACATACGATAGTTTGCTTAAGGGTGTTTCGGGAAAGCGCCTGGTACGCCGTATATCGGGTGGAGCATTTGTGCCCATTGAGGGGTCTGAAATTGAACCTGAAAATGGGAAAGATATTGTAACCACATTAAACGTAAACATCCAGGATATTACCCAAACGGCTTTAATGAGGATGATGATTGCTAACGAAGCGCTGGAGGGTTGCGCCATAGTGATGGAAGTGGCTACCGGAAAAATAAAAGCCATTGCCAACCTGGGACTCATGCCTGATGGCTCCTATTTCGAACTGGATAATTATGCTTTAAGAACTTCAGAACCAGGATCAACAATAAAACTGGTCACACTCTTATCGGTATTGCAGGACAAATACGTCACCACTTCAGACATGGTAGATATCAGTGACGGTACCTGGGTGTTGAAAGGCAGGAGGATAAGAGATGCTGAAAAGTCGCCGAAAAGCTTACTCACCGTTAAAGAATCCTTTGAGCACAGCAGCAATGTAGCCATGGCTAAACTGGCCTATACCTATTACAACAAAAATCCCGAAAAATTCTTCAACCACTATAAGGAACTTCACCTTACCGACCTTACGGGAATAGATTTGAAAGAAGAATTCAGACCGCTGGTAAAAAACCCCGCACGGAAAGACTGGCATTTGCAAACTCTTCCATCGATGGGCTTTGGTTATGAATTAATGCTTAGCCCGCTTCAATTGCTGATGGTATATAATGCAGTAGCAAACGATGGTAAAGAGATGAAGCCCTACCTGGTAGAGAAAGTAGAAAAAGACGGGAATGTTTTACGTGAATTTCAACCCCATGTACTCAGCGAAAAAATATGTTCGGATGAAACACTAAACCAATTAAAAGATTGCCTCGGGGCGGTTTGTATTGACGGTACAGCCAAATCTGCTTTTAAAGATGCGGTATATCGTACTGCTGGGAAAACCGGTACGGCCAAAGTAAATGACGGGAAATTTAAATATGGAGATGGTGTTTACCAATCTTCGTTCGTGGGCTATTTCCCGGTGGAGAAACCAAAATACTCTTGTATAGTAGTTATAAAAAACAAGCCTCATGCGCCTATATATTTTGGAGGAGCAGTAGCTGCCCCGGTATTCAGGGAAATAGCCGATAAATTATATGCCGGGAGCGCAGACGAACAACAGCAATTTTTGGCAAGAGCAGCTACCGATAGCAATGCGTACAGGTGGAGCGGGAATATCAAAGAAACCAGGAATGTATTGGACATAATGAATGTCAGTTACAGGGACTCCATAGTATCTTCAGAATGGGGCGTGGTAACCAACAATGCATTTACACCGATGATAACAGATTTACCGGTAACCCAACAGGTTATTCCTGATGTAAAAGGTATGGGGTTAAAGGATGCATTGTATTTATTGGAAAACATGGACGTGAAAGTTAAAGTAAAAGGCAGGGGAAAAGTAGTCAACCAGTCCTTACAGGCGGGCTTAGCTATCAATAAAGGACAAACGATAGCACTGGAACTGAATTAAAGATAACAGGAGACAGAAGTGAGGTGAAAAACATAAGGGCGCATAGCGGAATATAAAAAAAATGAGTAGTACAAACATGATGGTATTACAAGACATATTGTACAGGGTTAACATTCGTTCGGTGCAGGGCAATATGGGTATTGCAGTGAAGGATTTACAAATCGACTCACGAAATGTGTCGGAAAATAGCTGCTTTATCGCCATCAAAGGAAACGCACAGGATGGACACGCTTACATTAACGCAGCCATCCAAAAGGGGGCCGTGGTCGTTATAGCGGAAAAATTGCCAACAGCAAAAAAAGAACATATTACTTATGTTGAGGTAGAAAACAGCGCTATAGCAGCCGGGTATATGGCAAACAATTTCTTTGACGCTCCTTCTGCCAAAATGAAAGTGGTAGGGGTAACGGGAACCAATGGCAAGACCACTATCGCTACTTTGCTGTTCAGATTGTTCACCGGGTTGGGATATCAATGCGGGTTACTATCAACCGTACAAAACCAAATTGGACAAAACATCCTTCCCGCAACACATACCACACCCGATGCAGTCAGCATAAACACTTTGATGCGGCAAATGCTCAACGAAGGATGCACACATGTGTTTATGGAGTGCAGCAGCCATGCCATTCAGCAGCACAGAATAACGGGCTTGCATTTTACAGGCGCCATATTTAGTAATATTACGCACGATCACCTTGATTATCACAAAACATTTGATGAATACATCCGTGTAAAAAAATCATTTTTCGACAATTTACCCGCTGACGCATTTGCTATCAGTAATGCAGATGATAAAAGAGGCGCGGTAATGTTGCAGAATACGCCTGCTAAAAAATACTTCTACAGCCTGCGCACAATGGCAGATTTTAAAGGAAAGATATTAGACAACAGTCTCTCCGGTTTGCAATTGAACATCAATGAGCAGGAGGTACACTTCAGGCTGATCGGCGAATTTAATGCGTACAACCTGCTTGCCGCATACGGTACGGCCGTGTGTATGGGAGAAGACAAATACCAGGTGTTACAAATACTCAGTAATGTGGTGGGCGCCGAAGGCAGGTTTGAATACATCGTTTCTCCCATAGAAAAGATCATTGGTATTGTAGATTACGCTCACACTCCCGATGCTTTGTTGAATGTTTTGGCTACGGTAAAAAAATTAAGAACAGGTCACGAAAAAA
>DASUFG010000108.1:0-6280 GCA_036274715.1 Agriterribacter sp. | reverse complement strand
TTCATCAGCCGGTTAACCGGGTATTAAGCCCCGCTGCTTTTATTCAGGCGGGATCATTCATTACTGCTTTCCAACTAAACTCCCCGTTCTTTTGCCCAAATCTCAAATTTTCAAATTTTCCTCATTTTCACATGATTCACATTTTCACCTTCTATCAATAAACTTAACCGCTTTTCTTCCTGCTTCCGGGAACTGAATTTGTTGAATTTCCGCAGCAGTTACATATTTGATGTGCGGGCTCACCCTCAATTTAGCCTGCAGGTAGGCGCGTATTTTATGGTCGCATTCTTCTGTATACCGCGCGGGCAGCACATGCAGCAACACTTCATCTGTACCAATTTCGTTGGAATACACTTCTGCCACATAATCTTTTACTTCTTCCATGCCATTCAACAGGTCGAACAATGCGGGGGCAAAAAGCGTTGTGCCTTTAAACTTGATCATTTGCTTTTTCCGCCCAATTACCGGCGACAACCGGATACTCTGTCTGCCGCATGCACAGGGCTCGTCGAAAAACATACAGATGTCGCCTGTTTTGTAACGCAATAATGGCATGGCTTCAACGCCTAAAGTAGAAATGGTTACCTCCCCAGGAACCCCTGGCAGCACGTGTTGGTTATTTTCATCCAATAGCTCAACGATCACCAGTTCGGGTTGATGGTGCCCCCCTTTACCCTGCCCGCATTCCGTAAAAGCGGTTTGCATTTCCGTAGAGGCATAAGTAGAGTAAAGACTGATATGCCATGCGTCCCTGATCTTTCTACCCAATACATTCAATGAAAAATCGGTGTTGCGGATGTTTTCGCCGATGCATACGGCCTTTTTAACGGAAGTTGTATTGGGATCAATTCCGTGTTCGGCGGCATAGTTTACTAATTTTAATATAAAAGAGGGAACTCCAACAATTGCTGTCGGCTTTAGCCTGAAGATGGTTTCCCATTGCAGCGAAGGTACGCCGGGACCTACCCTTATGATACCCGCCCCCAGTTTGCGGATGCCTGAATAATAAGCCATGCCCGCCATAAATTGCCTGTCGAGCGTTAACATTAACTGGTACACATCATCAGCGACGCCATCGGCACAAACAAAAGACGAATATTCGTTATATGCTAAACGATCCAGGTCATTGTTGGTAAGCGCTACGGTAACCGGGCTGCCCAACGTTCCCGAAGTGGAAGTGTATTCAATGATTTTATGGCGAGGCACACAAATAAAACGGTCGTTATATTCCTGGAGGTCTTCTTTTACGGTAGTGGGTATAACACCCATATCCGCTATTGATATTATCCGGCCTATATCTATGGAATGCCTGGCAAATAATTCCTTATAATAAGGAGACTTATTTTGCAAATACTGTAATAACTCCTGCAGCTTTTGTTCCTGCACAGATTGTAATGCTTCTTTTGACCGGAAAATGACTTGTGAGGAATAAGACATGCGTAAATTTCAGCAAAATTTGGCAATGGAAGCTCAGTGGAGCAAGTTTTTGACGGGAAAGGATGCCAAAGCGCTAGAAAACCCCCGGGTTGTTCTATCTATATATCTTTGTTCTCCTCCTCGTCGTCGTCAGGCAATGAATCTGCATCAGCATTATCATCATTGGCATCCGCGGTTGCATGATCGGAAACATTTTCGGGTGGCCCCGATTCGGATTCTGCGATATTACTGGTCATTTTGTCCCCGCCAGGGATATCATCGTGTGAAGGTTCATCGCTTACTGTAGATGCATCAGTGTCGATGTCCTCATCCATCGTTTCATCTTCCGAACGTGATTTTATCGCGTTAACCGGTTGATCATTGCCTTCAACGGCAGGATCGCCTTCCCTGGTTTCAATAGTAATCGTAGTGTGCTGTATCAACTCGCCATTTTCAGCCACCACCAGGTTAGTTTCCTCTTCCACTTCAAAATGACTCGCATTTACAAGTGTGGGCTCCACCATCTGTTCGGAGAGCACTTCTTTTATTTTGGGCAGGTCATCAGCCGAATTGATACCAAAATAATCCATGAAAGATTTGGAAGTAACATAAATCAAGGGCTTTCCGGGTAATTCCTCGCTTCTTCCGCTAATAATTACCAATTCTTTTTCGAGTAATTTTTGCACCACGTAATCGCAGTTTACACCCCGTATGGATTCTATTTCGCCCTTGGTAATAGGCTGTTTGTACGCGATAATCGCCAATGTTTCCATCGCCGCGGCTGATAAGCGTTTAATAAACTTATCTCCATTTAGCTGGGCAATGGTTTTATGAAAATCCGCCTTGGTAAGGAACTGCCATCCGCCCCCACTCTGCCGCATTTCAAACGGATAAAATTCCGAACCATATTTTTCACGTATGCCGTCTACGGCCGCTTCTACCTGCTCAAGCGTAGCCCGGTCTTCGATAAAGCCAAGTGCATTATTCACCAGGTCTACCAGTTCAAGACTTGTTAAAGGTTTTTCACTGGCAAAAATCAGTGCTTCAATATGTGGAATGATCTGTGAAATTTCCATAGCCCGCTTTCCTTAAAACATTTGAAGATTTGATGATTTTAACCTTGTAACGCCGCAGCACCACTTACGATTTCTGTTAACTCGGTTGTAATAGCTGCCTGGCGGGCACGGTTATACGAAATGCGCAGGCTTTTCAGCAGTTCATTCGCATTTTCGCTGGCCTTGTCCATCGCTGTCATCCTTGCACCATGCTCGCTGGCATTGGCATCCAGCACTGCTTTGAATAATTGGGTATTCAATATCTTGGGCATCAGTTCGGCAATAAGGGTTTCTTTACCCGGCTCAAAAATAAAATCAGCCCTGGTGGCTTTTCCGTCCTTATTTTCCACTTTGGGGATCGGTAAAAATCTTTCTGCGGTAAAGGCCTGGGTAGCTGCATTCCTAAACTCACTGTACACAACATCCACCGCGTCAAATTCTTTTTTAGCAAAAGCGGTTATGGCTGCCTGGGCAACTTGTTGAACATGCTCAAATGACAGACTATGGAAAATATCGCGGTAAGTAGCGCTTAAATGATATCCTCCACTGCGCTCAAAAGCATCAAAGGCTTTTTTACCAATTGGCCAAATGGTGATATTGCCTTTGGCAAATTGTTGGGCATATTTTTCCTGGACTACAGCGCGCGCCAGTTTTATCACATTCGCATTGTAGGCACCGCACAAACCACGGTCGGATGAGATAACAATTAATAATACTTTCTCAACTGCGCGTTCCACAGCCAGGTCAGCACTGGTATCACCGTCGGTATTGCTCACAATATTACTCAGCATTTCCTGCAGTTTCCTGGCGTAGGGCCTCATTTGAATAATGGCATCCTGTGCACGGCGCAGCTTAGCCGCACTTACCATCTTCATCGCCTTGGTGATTTGCTGTGTGCTTTGAACGGATTTGATCCGGTTACGAACTTCTTTTAAGGCCCCGGCCATATTGAAAAGTTAAATAGTTGATTGATAATTAGTTAATTGGGCAACGAGAGCCATTCACAACAGGTTAACCCAAAACGACCGCAAAGGTATTTGAATTGAGGGAAAAAACCATATAGGTGTGGAAAGATTGAGCATAGCTGCTGCATTAACTACTGAAGCACAGCCATTTTGTAATTTTTTAATCCTTAAGTTTCCTATTAAGGATTCATTCTTCGTCTCCTGTCGCCACCAAAACCCCTGTTGTCTGTATCCTGCTCGGGCTGCTTTCCTTTAAATTTAGTGAGCTTGTAAGTAAACGTAAGCATAAAATACCGGGTGAGCCTGTTTGTGCGACTGTCGATAATCGCATTGCCGCTGATCTGCCTTGATATATTGGTATTCTGGTTAAAAATGTCGAAACCAGACAAACGGACAAATCCGTTCTTCTTTTTGAAAATTGTCTTTTCAACGGAAGCGTTCAATAGGGTAGGATTTTCATCCACTGAAGAGGCTAACCCGTTATTGATCACGTAACTGATATCATACCTGACAATGAACCCGCCGGGAATATCCATCCGCATAGTACCGGAAAGCGTCCATGCATTGGAATTAATCCTTTCCCCGTTCTGCGAGAGCGTATACCTTGTTGAATTGAGGCTGTAGGCCCCGCTGGCCCCCAACTCCAGCCATTCTTTATAATTAAAATCAAAGCGCAGCCTTTGCGTGGCAACCCAGTTGTTGCCAATGTTTTTCTGGTAGTTTACCAGGCCAACATCGTGCATGTAATTGATATTGCCGTTTAGGGAAACGATGTATTTGCGGTTTTGAAAAGGAAGCGAATAATTATAAAATCCAGCGATGTTATAGTAACCATTCACATTTTCAGGGATACTCAACTGTGCGCCACTGCTGTCCAGGTTAATATTATTATTTACGATTCGGTTTTGTACCGTATTGGCATTCATGCCTGCGAATAAAACCCGCCCCGAGGTAAAATTGAAATTATTAAAGAACGCCCTGAGATTATTACTGAATTCAGGCTTCAGATCGGGGTTACCCATTGTTTGGTATTGGGGGTTAGATACATCCAAAACCGGTTGCAATTGGTTAAACCCTGGTTGATTGAAATTGGCATTGTAATGTATGTTCAACCTTTTGGAACGTGAAAAGTTGTAAGAAAAACGACCGGTGGGCGCCAGGTTAACCTTGCGTTGTGGCGTATAGGCGCTGTCTTTCGATAATGAGTAACCTTCCAGGGAAGACGGCTGCAGGTTAATTCCCAGCGTATAGTTATACTTTTTATTTACCGTACGAAGACTTACCCCTACTTGCTGGTTAATAAAAGTATTTTCGTAAGCATTGCTAAGACTGTCAAGAAAATTCAAATCGCCTGAAAGATAACCCTTATCAAAAGTTGCCTTATCATTCCGGGCATAAGAGCGGTTGTAGCCGTAACTCATATCAAGAAACCGGTTCCTGGCTACCGGCTCTGAATAAGTAATCCGAAAACCATAATTGCGGTTAGTGTTGTCCTGGGCAATAAGTTGATTGAGAAATGTATCATCATATCCAGCGGCTTTCAGATACTCCCGGGTAAAATTGACCTTGTCGTCGCCGCTCGATAACGACGATGTGCCCAAATCAATATTGGCCGAAATATTTCTTCCTTTTTTCCGAAAACGGTGATTATAGTTGATAGAAGCCGAAAAGTCGGGCGATTTACTACTAACCGTGTCGCCGTTATACCCATTCTGCGTTTTGAAAGATTCATTGTCAAAGTACTCAAACAAGCCTCGGTTCCTGTTGTTGGCATCTTTGTAAGAAAAATTTGGGCTCACTTTAATATAGTTCAATGAATCCCAATTGTATTCAAAATTAAAATTAACCCGGTGGTTATCTCCGGCATTATTACTATAACTATCCTGGTTGTTGATGAATGAAGCATTACCTACAATGTTTTGCCGGGAGGTAGTACGCTCAATAACTGTGTTGCGATTGGAATAACTGTAATTGCCATAAAAAGAGCCTTTTTTATTATCAAAATCCGTTCTGAAATTCAACCCGATTGATTTATTATCGGTAATGCCGTTTTGATCGGCGTTCGTATCCGATGTTTCACTACCCCCGCCTCCACCGCGGATGCTGCCCATTCGCCGCCCACCGCCCCTCCGGTTATTGGCATTGGTAAAATCGAACAGGTTCTGGTTGATATTATTGAGATTGCCTAAAACAGAGAGTTGTGTATTTTCTTTGAATACACTGGCATTCAATGTAGCCTGGTAGCGGTCGTCGGTGCCATAGCCTGCCGAGGCCTTACCAAACACACCCTGGTTTTTGTCTTTTTTAAGTTCAAGATTAATAACGACGTCCGGATCTCCGTCTTTAATACCTGACGCTGAGGCTAAGTCTCCATAGTCATCAACCACCTGCACTTTATCAATAATTTCGGCAGGTAACTCTTTTGAGGCTGTTTTGGGATCACCGCCAAAAAAATCCTTCCCGTTTACTTTGATTTTTGTAACGGTTTTACCCTGCGCTGTAATGTTTCCATCCTTATCTACCTGCAAGCCGGGTAACTTCTTCAGCAGGTCCTCCACGTTGGAATTAGGTTTTATCTTAAAAGAGTCTGCCCTGAATTCCACCGTATCTTCTTTGATAACAATGGGCGGCGGGCTAATCACTACTTCCTGCAATGTTTTAATAGCAGGCATCATAGTTATGCCACCCACATTAAACTCAGGCTTTCCTTCTTCAACGGTAAATTGCTGCTCCATATCTTCCATGCCGGCATTGGTTACCCTGAGTGTAAATTTCGCAGCCGCCACTTTTACAAATAAAAATTGCCCGTTTTTATCGGTTACTGTTTTTAAACTGTCTTTACGA
>DASUFG010000107.1:0-7632 GCA_036274715.1 Agriterribacter sp. | reverse complement strand
ATACATCGCAAAACGCACATTAAAAGGCTGAAATCCGCTCAGCAGCCCTCCATCAAATTCCTCCGGAGCCAGGATACCCGCCATGGTGCCCGCAAGCCTGCCCCCCCATATCCCCAGCACGCCTGCAACAATTACCAGTAGTGGAATCATTATTAAAGAAGCCAATATTTTGGGCATTACCAGGTAGGCCTTTGTATTAATACCCATAATTTCCAGTGCATCTATTTGCTCGCTTACCCGCATATTTCCCAGTTCACTGGCAATTTTGCTGCCCACCACGCCTGCCAGCACAATACAGGAAATGGTAGGTGCAAATTCAAGTATGACAGTATCTCTTACAATCTGCGCAATGGTAGATTTAGGGATGAGGTTGCTGACCAGTTGGTAAGCAGTTTGAAGCGTGGATACAGCACCTATAAATAACGCTACAATAACTACTATTCCCAGTGAACCGATGCCGATATCGGAACATTGTTTCATCAATTCCTTCCAATACATTTTCCAGTTTTCCGGGCGGGTGACCATACCCTTTATCATTAGCAAGTATCCCCCGAAATGATCAAAAAAAGTCATGCAGATAATTTAAGATTCAAACAAAAATACCCGAAAATGCCAAATCAATCTCTTTTTAAATGAGTCACCACCAGTTCCCGCAGGTTAAGGCGAAGTATTTCAGCCATACTATTACAGGAAAGAAATTTGTCGTTCCTGAAATACCGCGCCAATTCTTCACCAAGTTGTTTAATTTTCTCAGGGGGCGCCAGTTCGTCGGTATCTACAGAGGCCTTCAAATCGCCTAACCGGTGCCGTTGTGACTTGATGCGTTTAAAAAGCTGTGCGCGTTCTTCCTGCCGGTACTGTTCGATTACCTCAGCGTTGAGGTGTTGCTGCACCAATTGTACAAAAACCTTGTTTTCCTTAAAAAATTGTGGTAAATAAAAATTTTTCCGCCCTTCATATGACTGCTGATCGAAATCAATTGCGCGTATGCAAAACTGTACATCATCAAAATCCTGCGTGATATCAAATACGAAATTATAACTTCTCATATCCCCCAATAACCGCGCAAAGCACCGCTCGTTAAACTTTACAAACTCCTTGGCTATACGAATAGGATTAAAATCGGGACGATGAAGAAATTCATTAATGAACATATCTCCCGGTACGCCGGCAATATGCTCTTCAATTAAGGTGTCATTATCTACGAGGTAGTGAAGATAATAGGGCGACAAAAGATGCTCCAGTTCAAGTCCGAGTATGCGGGAGGCATCCGCCTTTTTTATATAGAGATAACTGTAGAGATCATTGTAGTTGTTCACGATTTTAACCCGGAAAGGTTGGGAGTTACCAAATACACAAAAATCAATTCTTTCTACATGCAAATGATCTTCCGCCTGGTTGGCGCCTGCTGCTTTAATCAGGGAATATATCCTGATCAGGGCATGATGGATTTCCCGCGTGAGAGAATGATGATAAAATACAGTTTCCCAAAGGGTGTCTTCTCCATATTTATTATAACAGGGCATAGCCCCCTGGAAGCGGGTAAGGGAATCATAAGAAATAGGCATTTGCATTTCCCTTCCATACCGCTTTAAGTATTTTTTGAAAGATTTGCTTACCGCATAAACATTCTTCTTCCGGGATATACGGTTATGATCTACCTCGCTCATTCCAATAGTTTTTACGATCAAAAACCAAACTCATAACTATATGCTTCATCATTATGTTTATTGAGGACCTGGCATATGAAACACCGAATGTGTATCAAACTGGCACTATTTTTTTGAGGCAGGTTCCTTTTTTTTCTTCACCACTTCTTTCTTTTTTACATACGACCCTTCAAAGGCACATTGAATGCCCCGGTAGTTGCCGCATCCCTGTTCTTCATTGAGCGACACCTTATTGCCTGCAAACACAAGTTGCAGTACACAGGGGTCGCCCGCCTGGCGGTATTGGGCAATATTAGGCTTTATCAGCAAAGCCTCTCCTTTCAGTTCACCATTGCAATCGCCTTTCTTTTCAAAATGAACGAAAAACATGATGTGCTTCGCGTCTTTTCCATCGCGTACGCTTACAAAATTTTTCTTATTCTGCACATAGTCACCTGAAAGTTTATTCTTTTTTGCAAAGGTATCAATGGGGTTATATACTTCCTTAGGAACTACCGGTTCATTCGATTCAATTTTGATCAGCATAAATGTACCAGCGGTATTATATACATACACATTCTTGTTATAATAATCCTGCCCATCGGCACTCTTGTGATTTTCGCCCGTGGTAATAACAAATCGCTCATCTATGCTCCCCGTTATCGACTTATTCCTGTTGGGATTGTTTTTTACCAGGGGCATTGCGGCTTTAAAATTCTTCTCTTTATCAAAACATAATATATATGCCATCTGTTTTGCCTGGGTTGCCGCTTTTACCAACAGGTAGGTCTCCTTGTCCTTCTCTTCAATTTTTCCCAGGGCATAAAATTTGGGATTGGTGCTTTTTCCATAATCGCCGGCATAAACACTATCTGGTACAAACTGCGACAATATCTTCTTGCTGATGAGCAATGAATCCGGAAGTTTTCTGTTGATCTGTGTGTCGGCGATAGTATATGGCAGTGGAAGGTCCTGGAAAAACCCCACAAAGTCATTGATATCTACCGGGTCTTCACCCGAGAGATCCTTCTTTTTGCTTTTGCATGCCCCCAACACAAATAAGGCAACACAAAGGATGAGAAACTTTTGCATAACACCGGATTTCTGGATGTAAAATATGTCTTTTTATATTTTTTACCGCATAAAAAGCAGGGTGCATTCAAGGTTACGAGTACATCCTACCGGGTTTTGAATATGAAACCAAGGCGTAACATGCAACAACCCTCACTGCGTTTCAATACCTAAGCAAAACTTATTCCACGAAAATAAATGGCGCCAGAATTTTAAAAAGTTAAAAAATATTTTTAGATTCGCCTAAATTTAAAATTAGAAGTGGTGAATTACTCGACCAGTGAAGAAGATTATATCAAAGCCATTTATCATTTACAGTCTCATCAGCAGACAGTAAGCACCAATGCGCTGGCGGCGGAAATAAAGACCAAACCGGCCTCTGTAACCGACATGCTGAAAAAGCTGAAAGCAAAAAAGCTCTTACACTATCAGCCATACCAGGGGGTTAAACTGAACGCGGAAGGACTCAGGATTGCTCTTGATATTGTGCGCCGCCACAGGCTATGGGAATATTTTTTGGCGGAGAAACTAAAATTTGGATGGAACGAAGTGCATGAGGTGGCTGAAGAACTGGAGCATGTAGGCAGTAAAAAGCTCATTGACCGGCTGGATGAATACTTAGGTTTTCCGCGTTTTGACCCGCACGGAGATCCTATTCCAGACCACACCGGAAAAATGGCAATCAAAACCCAGGTAAGATTAACCGAACTTCCACTAAACATTACTGCAAAAGTTTGCGGCGTGGCAGACCAGTCGACCCAATTACTTGAATTACTCAAACATCGCAGTATTTCAATAGGAACGAATGTGGAAATCAAAAAAAAGTTTGGTTTTGATCATTCGCTTGAAATCAAAATGCGCAATACACCAGTATTTACAATAAGTGAGCATGCCGCTCAAAACATATTTGTGAATTATGAACCTGAGAACTAGTTCGGATGTATCCTTAAGCGAGGTGCATGAAAGTATCGACACCACGCGTGTACATAAGTCATGGTGGCGGGGGGCACTGGCTTTTTTGGGACCTGCCTACCTGGTTAGCGTGGGCTATATGGACCCCGGCAACTGGGCTACCGACCTCGCGGGGGGCAGCAAGTTTGGCTACACACTGATATGGGTGCTGCTGATGAGTAACTTAATGGCCCTGCTGCTGCAAAGCCTTTCAGCAAGGTTGGGCATCGTCAGGGGCCGCGACCTGGCGCAGGCGAACAGGGAAACCTATCCGAGGCATATCAATTTTATTCTTTACATCCTGGCCGAAATAGCCATCGCCGCCACCGATCTTGCCGAGGTATTAGGTATGGCCATCGGCCTGCACCTGCTCACGGGCATACCCCTATTGTGGGGTGTGACCATCACGGTATTGGATACTTTTTTGCTTTTATTCCTGCAACGTCTTGGCATGCGTATGATGGAAGCTTTTATTATCGGTTTGATAGCGGTAATAGGCATTTCTTTTTTAATTGAAATACTCTTAGCCAAACCGGATATCGCAGAAGTAGCGAGCGGAATTATCCCTTCACTCCCTAATAACGAAGCCCTCTATATCGCGATTGGCATTATTGGCGCTACTGTAATGCCCCATAACCTGTACCTGCATTCTTCGTTGGTACAAACCCGAAAAATAAAAAGGGATGAAAAAAGTATACGCTACGCATTAAAAATGAGCGTGGTTGATAGTACTATCGCCCTCAACCTGGCCTTCCTGGTAAATGCAGCGATACTAATATTGGCGGCGGCCACCTTTTTTAAAACAGGTCGTTCGGAGGTGGCGCAAATTGAAGAAGCACATCAGCTATTATCTCCGCTGCTGGGCAGCAGTATGGCTTCGGCCCTGTTTGCCATAGCCCTGATTGCCGCTGGACAGAGTTCAACAGTAACCGGCACATTGTCGGGGCAAATTGTAATGGAAGGCTACCTGCGCCTCCGCATTAATCCCCTGCTCAGAAGATTGATTACCCGGGTGATCGCGATAGTGCCTGCTCTCATTGTAATCAGCATTTATGGAGATAAAGAATTGGATGCTTTGTTAATACTAAGCCAGGTAATATTGAGCCTGCAGCTGGGCTTCGCCATTATACCGCTCATTCATTTTGTGAGCGATAAAAAAACAATGGGCGTATTCGCCATTAAACCCATTACCAAAATTTTAGCCTGGGCCATTGCATTAATCCTGGTTTACCTGAATATCAGGATGGTTGGCGACGAAGCGCTCAGTATCTTTAACTCGCCGGGTAATTTACCCTTGAAAATAATAATAGCAGGGGCGGGGATTTTCTTTGCCGGGTTGCTGTTGTACATCAGTTTCCGTCCTCTTTTTTACAAAACCGAAAAACCATCTTCACTTACTGTGCATCCACCATTGAAAGATAGCCTTGATCTGAATATTCCAAAGTTTGATAAAATTGCCATTGCGCTGGATTTCAGCATAAACGACAGCAAACTGATATCGCATGCCATTGCACAAGGTCATAAAAATACCACCTACCTACTCATTCATGTGGTAGAAAGCGTTTCCGCGAGATTATTAGGGAAAGAAAGCGATGATTATGAAACCCAGGAAGATAAGAAGCGGTTGCTGGCTTATAAAAAAACCCTTGGGGAACAGGGATATAAAGCAGACATTGGACTTGGGTTTGATAAAAGAGCCGGTGAAATTGTGCGTATTACTCAAGAAGAGCATGCCGACATGCTGGTAATAGGAGCTCACGGTCATTCCGGTATACAGGATTTTATACATGGAGAAACGATAAACACCGTACGCCACGAACTAAAAATACCGGTGCTGGTAGTGAATGTTTAGTTGGATGATAGGATAAGAGGATTTTAGGATGATAAGACTGGAGAAAAGATGATAACACGATTGGGAGGGATATCACTGCGCAACAGCGACGAAAAAGCGCCCAGTCGACCATACAAGAGAGCTATAGCCTACGCTCGTTGCTCAAAGCACAGGTCTGCTACCTGCTACCTGATACCTGACACCTGACACCTTATACCTCCTGCTACCTGGTATCAAACAATTTCATTAATTTCATAGCATTCATCAGGCTAACCTTTTTTTTATGCTCGTTAAAACCTTTGGAAGCGCCGTGTACGGGGTGGAGGCTCTCACCATTACTGTAGAAGTAAATATAACCAATGGGCAATATTTTTTTATGGTAGGTCTCCCCGACAACGCTGTTAAAGAAAGCCAACAACGTATAGAAAGCACCCTCAAAAGCATCGGGCGCTATATGCCCCGCACCAAGGTAATTATAAATCTCGCCCCTGCCGATATCAAAAAAACAGGCACCGCATTCGACCTGCCGATCGCCATGGCCATTTTGGGTGCCAGCGAACAACTGCCCAATCCCCAACGATTATCTGATTATGTAATCATGGGTGAATTAAGTCTTGATGGCAATATTCAACCCATAAAAGGGGCTTTACCCATTGCCATCACGGCCAGGAAAGAGCAGTTTAAGGGGCTTATTTTACCAGCCCAGAACTGCCGCGAAGCCGGCATGGTTAATAACCTCAACGTGTATGGGGTAAATCATATTAATGAGGTGATTGATTTTTTTAAAGACGAATGTAGCTTACAACCCGTTTTGGTACACACCAAAGAGGAGTTTTACCAGTCGCAGTACGGTTTTGAATTTGATTTTAGCGAGGTAAAAGGCCAGGAAAATATTAAGCGTGCCCTTGAAATTACTGCTGCCGGTGGGCATAACGCAATTTTAATTGGCCCGCCAGGAGCAGGTAAAACGATGCTTGCCAAAAGACTACCCAGCATTTTACCACCGCTCACGCTGCAGGAAGCATTGGAAACGACTAAAATTCATAGCGTGGCAGGCAAACTTCCGGCAAATACCACACTTATTTCGCGTCGGCCATTCCGCTCACCGCACCACACGGTTAGCGACGCCGCGCTGGTAGGTGGCGGCGGAGTACCTCAGCCCGGCGAAATATCGCTTGCACATAACGGGGTGCTGTTTTTAGATGAGTTACCTGAATTTAAAAGAACGGTGCTGGAGGTGATGCGCCAACCCATGGAAGAAAGAAAAGTAACGATATCCCGCGCAAAACTGGCGGTGGATTTTCCGGCAAGTTTCATGCTGATCGCTTCCATGAACCCCTGCCCTTGTGGCTACTATAACCATCCCGAAAAGGAATGCCATTGCGCATCAGGTGCAGTACAAAAATACCTGAATAAAATTTCGGGACCTCTATTAGACAGGATCGATCTTCATGTGGAGGTAACGCCAGTCTCATTTTCAGCCCTATCTGCTCAAAAAACAGGAGAAGATTCTGCATCCATAAGAACGAGAGTGATAAAAGCAAGAGAAATACAGGCATCACGCTATGCAAACCTGGAAGGCGTGTACTGCAACGCCCAAATGAGCAGCAAAACGCTTAAAGAAATATGCGTGATAGATGCGGCGGGACAAACCTTATTGAAAGCTGCAATGGATAAACTTAACCTTTCGGCCCGTGCTTACGACCGTATTTTAAAGGTGTCGAGAACCATTGCCGACCTGGGGGAAAGTGATGGCATTAAAACAGAGCACCTCGCCGAAGCGATACAATACCGGAGCCTGGACCGGGAAGGGTGGGCGGGATAGCTAAAGTAGTCCATTCATTCGTTGGCGCATATCCAGCAAAGCTTTTTGAAAATATCGAGGACCTCCGTCTTTTTTTAGCTGCCTGGCCCCCTTTGCAGAAAAAATTATTCTAAAGGCAAATAATATCGTTTGTGCTGCCGTTTTTCTGATAATGCGCATATCAAGCCAAAAGTTAGCATTTCTCACATAAAATGCGTCCCACTGATAACGTTTGAAAATGGCGTCGAAAGTTTTGGCAGGTCCCCGGAATCCCTTTACCTGCGACATCCCTGTTATTCCCGGTCTCAAAATATTTCGAAATTTAT
>DASUFG010000106.1:0-4392 GCA_036274715.1 Agriterribacter sp. | reverse complement strand
CCTGTTCGGGATGGGTGTTTTTTTGCAACAATAACTGAGCTGCTCCCTTTACGGTTTGTGCTGAAATTAAACTGGCGGTAGCAGCATCAAAACCGATTTCGATACCTCCCTGTATGTTTGCACGGATATAGCGCATGGCATAGGCCGTGCCACAAGCCGCTAATACCGTAGCAGCATCCATCAGCTTTTCCTCTATTACGGCCACTTTTCCCAGTTGTGCAAAAATATCCGTTACGTAATCTAACTGAGCGCTATTGATGTCTCTTGCACTTATGCAGGTCATACTCTGTTGTATAGCAATGGCAGTATTGGGCATTGCACGCACCGTTGATATCTTTTTGTTTAAAATACCGTGAATATGCGCAGTGGTAATGCCAGTTATGACAGAAACCAGTACATGCCTGTTCTCATCAAAACAATCTCTGACAGCACCCAACACATCATCCACCTGGAATGGCTTTACCGCAATAATGACCAGGTCGGCAAACCGAACGGCCTCCGCATTGTCATTACTTACCAGTACTCCTTTTTCTTCGAGATGACGGAGGGTGGAAAGATTTCTCTTACTGATCAAAATATGTCCAGGCAAAATAAACCCGCTCTGAATTAGTCCCTCCGCAATAGCGCTTCCAAGGTTTCCACCCCCAATAATGGCTATTTTTTTATTCATACTAATAATAATTTCCTTTAATTAAATAATTTTTTACATAATCGTCAATACCCTGTTCCAGTTCATAAAAAGCGGGCGAATAACCAGCGCTTCTTAATTTGTCCATATTGGCTTCAGTAAAATATTGGTATTTGTCCCGGATATCTTCCGGCATGTCAATGAACCGGATATCTACCGGTAAACCCATCGCTGTGAATGTACTGCACGCCAGGTCATAAAAACTTCTCGCTTTTCCTGTGCCGAGATTATATATAGCTGAATGCGGTTGGCGAGTCATCAACCAGTAACAAATGTTCACCACATCTTTCACATAAACAAAATCGCGTAATTGCTGCCCATCTTTGAATTCGGCCCGATGCGATTTGAATAATTTCACATACCCGTTTTGCTGAATTTGATTAAATGAATGGAAAATAACGCTTGCCATGCGACCCTTATGGTATTCGTTTGGTCCATATACGTTAAAAAACTTAAGCCCTGCCCAAAATGGAGGATGACAGTGTTGTTTCAATACCCATTTATCAAATTCGTTTTTAGAGACGCCATAAGCATTTAATGGCTCAAGGTCATTTACAATTTGATGGTCATCATTATATCCTAACGCACCAGATCCATAAGTAGCGGCAGACGAGGCATAAATAATCGGTACATTATGCATTATGCAATAATTCCATACATCCTGGGAGTATTCCACATTCAATCGCTGGTGCACGGCGTAATCAAATTCCGTTGTATCGGTTCGGGCCCCAAGGTGAATGATAAAACCAACGGGTGGTTTATGCTCATTCAACCATTCAAAAAAGTTGTCTCTTTCAATTTTATGGGTGAATTCCTTACCCCGAAGATTGTTTACTTTGTCAGTTCGGTCAAACTCATCAACCAAAAGAAGGTTTGCGTACCCCATTTTATTGAGGTAGGACACCATACAACTACCTATAAATCCGGCGGCACCTGTAACCACTATGATGTCTGTTTGTAAAACCGGTTTCCGTTTTTCTTGAAATTCAGCCATAGCTCTCCAATATTCAGTGATGATCTGCAAATTAATATAAAACTAAGTGCGTTATGGCATTTTTGCATTTGCACACCAAATTCCAAAGAAAAAGAAATCCATTTTCAGCACTAAAGAAGTGAGAAAATGACCAGCAATTATATCATTGGGCAATCTCGCGACAAAGCATACGTTGATAATTAAGGAGTATAACAGCAACCTCAGTGTATATGTTGATGTGTATTAAAGTGGCCAAACAAGCCTTAAGATTGTATTTGGGCTTTCTTAGTCTTACCTTTGCAAAAGCATGAATGTGGAAATAACCAACCCGCTGGCGCAGGCTTACGCAAACAGGTTTACCAGCGGTGAAGACGCCTTGTTACGGGAAGTTGCTGCTTTCACCCAAAAAAACCACCCACACGCTCATATGATTAGCGGGGAGGTGCAGGGGAATTTTCTCTGTATGTTGAGCAAATTGATGATCCCATTCCGCATCCTGGAAATTGGAACCTTTACCGGTTACAGTGCATTGTGTCTTGCAAAAGGATTGGCTGCAGCCGGTTTACTGTACACCATTGAGTTAAGAGAAGAGGATGCATTAATAGCAAAAGCGTTTTTTAACAAAAGCGAAATGAACGATCGTATTAAATTGCAGGTTGGCAACGCATTGCAAATTGTTCCGGCGCTGAATGAAAGATGGGATATGGTTTTTATTGATGCTGACAAAGTGAATTACATCAATTATTATGAAATGGTGTTACCTCAATTGAAGCCTGGAGGTTTGATCGTTGCCGATAATGTATTGTTTCATGGCGAGGTATTCCAATCAAAAATAGAAGGAAAGAATGCCAAGGCCATTCACGCTTTCAACGAACACATAAAACAAGACAACCGGGTAGAACAGGTGTTATTAACTGTTAGAGACGGGCTTATGCTTATCCTTAAAAAATAGAATGCAGCAACCATGATTAAAAAGACGCATATTTTTTTGCTTTTAACAGCCGTTCTTTTATTCGGTAAAGCGCAGGCGCAAAATCCAGCCATTGTTCAATATGTTAATACGTATAAGTTTTTGGCCATCGAGGAAATGCAGCGGACCGGCATTCCAGCTTCTATAAAATTGGCGCAGGGCATTTTAGAAACACAAGCCGGTTTAAGCGACCTTGTAAAACGCTCTAACAATCATTTTGGCATTAAATGTAAAGCGGATTGGAACGGAAACAAGGTTTATCATGACGACGATGAGAGAGGAGAGTGTTTCCGGGCATATGCCACTGCCGAAGACTCTTACAGAGACCATTCAGATTTCCTGAAAAAAAGTCAGCGCTATGCCTTTCTTTTCCAGCTTAACCCGGCAGATTACAAGGGCTGGGCGAAGGGATTAAAAAAAGCAGGATATGCAACCAACCCCAGATATACACAGCAACTTATTGACTATATTGAAACGTACGATCTCCAGTTATATACAGAGATAGCTCTGGGAAAAAAGGAAATAGGAGATGAAGCGCCTATGTATGCTACTGGAAACTTTACTGCCCCAATTATCTCAATGGCATCAATACAACCCGACCAAACGGAAACGGACACCCAACCCGATCCGCCGCTAAAACCGCTGCGTTTGCGTTTTCCGGAAGGAGAATTTGAATTAAATGACACTAAAGTAATTGTGGCCGCTGCCGGTACACCTTTGCTTGTTCTTGCTGAGCAATATGGCATCAAATACAGGCACTTGCTCGAATTTAATGAACTATCGGAAGGCAATGATATTGTGAGAAAGGATCAATTGATCTTTTTGCAGCGAAAAAGGAAACAGGGATCGAAGGAATTTCACCTGGTACGAAAGGGAGAAACATTGTATGACATCTCTCAGGAAGAAGCCATAAGACTGGAAAATCTATTATCCTATAATAACCTGCGGGGCAGCGAAATTCCTGTAACCGGCCAAAAACTGTATTTACAGAAACTTGCAGCCGAAAAAACAATTGCCCAGGTTACCTACACTGAAGAACAACGGGTTGAGCGCTCAAAATTTGACCAACCATTGACTGCAACAGAAGAACGGATTCAAACGGTAAAACATATTGTTCAAAATAAGGAAAGCTTGCACAGTATAGCGAGGAAATATGAAGTGGGCGTTGAGCAAATACGCACATGGAATAATTTACGGAATGATGCTATTCGCGCCGGACAGGAATTGGTTATATACAAAAACTAATACATGCCTGTTTTACAGATACACGATAAACAATTTCAACCCTATATTTCTGAGACCGAAATTGCCAGGAAAGTGCAGGAGATAGGCCGTGCGATAGAGCAGGATTATGCGGGTAAAACGCCTTTTTTTATTGCGATATTGAACGGCTCATTCATGTTTGCCGCTGATCTTTTTAAAGTATTGAATATTCCGGCAGAAATATGTTTTATTAAACTCGCTTCCTATAAAGGTACCCGGTCTTCGGGTCATGTAATTACGTCTATTGGGCTTGATATTGACCTTTTTGGAAAGGATATTATTATACTCGAGGATATTGTTGATACCGGTAGAACCATGAGCCAATTTTTACCGCAGATTGTTCACCAACAGCCCGCCTCATTGAAAATATGTACCCTGTTGCATAAACCAGAGGCAACCATCTACCCTACCACAATCCACTACACCGGGTTTAGCATACCCAACAAGTTTGTAGTGGGATATGGATTGGATTATGACGGCTTAGGGCGCAACTTAAAA